>JADFMY010000057.1 GCA_022563685.1 Pseudomonadota bacterium
GGCCGGATATTCCGCCGGTAATCGAATCGGTGTTGCCCGATGGAGCCGCGGCCGCAGCGGGACTATTAGCCGGAGACCAAATTGTTTCACTGGATGGTTTAAGCATTACCAATGTAAGCCAGTGGGTCGATTTGATTCGTGCGAACCCGAGAAAAGAACTTTCCCTGGTGGTCTTGCGTGATCGGGTCAAGGTACCCCTGCTCCTGACACCAGCAAGGAAAGAAGAGAACGGAGTCTCCTTTGGCTATGTCGGGGTTAGAAATTTGATCGAAATTCCCGATGATGTCAGGCGGCAGATGGAGGTAATCGAACAATATGGACCGATTGGTGCACTCGGCGCGGCAATCGACAAAACCTGGCGAATGTCACTGTTAACTTTGCGGATGCTAGGCAAGCTGATAGTGGGTGAAGCCAATGTCAGAAATTTGAGCGGCCCGATTACGATTGCGCATTATGCAGGGATATCTGCACGCATAGGGCTGGAGCAGTTTCTGGGCTTCCTCGCGATTATCAGTATTAGCCTTGGGGTTTTAAATTTACTGCCGATCCCTCTTCTCGACGGGGGTCATTTGTTCTACTATCTGATAGAAATGATCAAGCGAAGCCCCGTTTCGGAGACAACCGAACTCGTTGGCCAAAAAATCGGCATGGCTCTTTTAATCGGGCTCATGTCAATCGCTATCTATAATGATTTGCTACGTCTGGTGGAATAGTATTGAAAGGTATTTTTTGGGTCAGTGCGCTGGCACTGTTGTTTTGCGCGCACACGGTAAGAGCGGAAAGCTTTACCGTAGATCAAATAGAGGTCATAGGCGCGAAAAAGATTTCGATAGGTACCGTCCTTAACTATTTGCCTCTCAACGTTGGTGAACTATTCGATGAAAATCGCTCACCCGACATCATCCGAGAACTGTATTCCACCGGTTTTTTTGAACATATCGAGTTGATTCGAGACAACAATACCCTGATCGTCAAGTTGAAGGAAAGACCTTCGATTGCAGAAATTAATATCGAAGGTAACAAGGAAATCAGCGATGAGGGTCTGAATATGGCGCTCGATCAGGTTGGAATGACCCGGGGTAAGATTTTCAACGAATTACAGCTATCGAAACTCGAGCTTGAATTACAACAACTCTATTATTCTCTGGGTAAATATGCGGTCAGGCTGAAGGCTGACTGGCGATATCTGGACGATGATCGCGTGGTGATCGATATTACAATTTCCGAAGGGGAACCAGCCCTGATTCGTTCTATCAATGTGACCGGCAATCTGGCTTTCGATGAAGAAACCCTGCTAGATAATTTCGAACTGGAATCATCCGACGACGGCTGGTTTGCCTCCGATCAATATTCAAGCAGCAAATTTACTGGGGATCTGGAAAGCCTTAAATCCTTTTATCTGGATCAGGGATACCTGCAGTTTAACGTGGATTCCAAGCAGGTGACGATTAGCCCTGATCGAAAGGATATCGATATCACGATAAATATAACCGAGGGCCTGCAATATGTATTGAGCGATATCAGTATGGCGGGTGAACTGGTCGTCGACGAGGCCCAACTGATGGCACTGGTTCCGTTTCGAGAGGGCGAGATATTTTCGCGGAAAAAAATAACCCGGGTAGTGAATTTAATCACTAAGCGCCTTGGTCAGGATGGGTATGCGTTTGCAGAAGTCAGGCCCTTGACGGAGATAAGCAAAGACGACAATACGGTGAGCCTCAAGTTTCTGATCGTTCCCGGCAATAAAATGATGGTTCGATTCATCAATTTCATCGGTAATGATCGCACCAGGGATTCGGTGTTACGAAGAGAAATGCGTCAACTGGAAGGTGAACTTTACAGCGCGAGTAAGATAGACCGCTCGAATATACGCCTGCAACGCCTGAACTATATTGGTTCGGTGAATATTTTGCCGGTGCGGGTAAAAGGTCGCGACGACCAACTGGATCTGAATGTCTCCATTAGCGAACGATTTTCGGGCAGCTTTCAGGTTGGCCTTGGATTTTCCCAGGCTCAGGGCGCCCTATTGAATATTGGGTTAACCCACGACAATGTATTCGGCACCGGAAAAACAATCAGTATTACCTTCGACAATTCTGCGGCCTCTGAACGGTACGAATTCAGGTACCTCAACCCCTACTATACCGCGGATGGGGTAAGTCGCGGATTCAGCTTTAATTTTAGCAAGACCGATTCAGCGGAACAAAATATCAGTAATTATTTAGTCGATCGATTCAGTATTGCGATGGATTTTGGTATCCCGTTGTCGGAATTCAACAGGCTTCACCTCAATTTTGGCCTGGTGAGGAACAATATTAAAACATCGCCCACTACCGCGGACGAAGTACTCAATTTCATCATCGAAAATAGCGAAGAATTCGATTCGAGTACCGATCCGGCCACCATCAAAGGGGTTGAATATGACAGCTTTTTCAGCTCGGTAAGCTTTTCAAAAGATACCCGTAATCGCCGCATTTTTGCCAGTAGAGGATTTTTAAACAGTATCAATCTGGAATTATTTGGCGGCGATCTTGATTATTATAAAGTTCGATACCGGCATCGTTCGGCATTCCCACTGACCGAGAACATCACCCTGGCCTATCGCGCTCGAATCAGTTATGGGGAAAGTTACAAAGAAACAACAGACTTGCCATTTTTCGAAAAATTCACCGCCGGTGGTGTCCGATCGGTACGCGGATACGACAGCAACAGCCTCGGCCCTCTGGATAGCAAAGGCAACCCGTTTGGCGGCAACTTGCAGGTTATCACTACAGTCGAGCTATTGATGCCGGTTGAATCGCTTGGCAGTTCAGAAACCTTTCGCCTTGGGTTATACTTCGATGCTGGTAATGTCTTTGCCGATGCAGATTCGTTCGAGAGTAGTGGGCTCAGACAATCGGTCGGTCTGTCTGCCAAATGGTTTTCGGTGATTGGGCCGCTGGAATTTAGTTATGCTTTCCCGATCAATGACGAACCCGGCGACGATATTCGACAATTCCAGTTTGCGCTAGGCGCGACTTTTTAATTGCGAGGTATTTTTGAACCACCTTATTCGACCTCTGGTCATGCTGATCCTGGTGCTGGCGAGCAGTGCACTCGTAGCCGAAACCAGGCCGTACAAAATTGGCTTTGTTAACACGGCGCGGGTATTGAAGGAAGCACCCCAGGCGCGCAGGGTCGAAGAGCGCCTGAGGGCCGAATTCGAACCGCGTGAAGCACAGATCAAGGACAAAAGGAGAGAACTCCTGGCGATAGAAGAACGACTAAAATCGAAAGACATAGCTATCGACGCTACTGCACGCCGTAAACTTGAGCGCAAGATCAGACTGAAAGTAAGTCAGTTGAAGTTTCTGGAGCAGGAATTTCGCGAAGATCAGAATTTACGCAGAAACGAAGGTATCCGGGAATTACAAAGGGTCATCGCGAAAGTTCTTGAACAATTAGGGGACACCGGGAAATTCGATTTAATCTTAACCGAAGGTGTTAGTTACGTATCAGGCGAAATCGATATAACAACTCAAATCGTGGAAATGCTAAAACAGCAGTCGGAAACTGCCGAGGAGTCAACTCAGTAATTAGAATTGACGCTTGAGCTACTTCTTTGCCCTATGCGTGACCACCCCCGATCACCGTCAATTGATAAGCCGGAACACGAAAGGCCAAAAAAGGCATATGAAACTTACCCTGCAACAACTCGCAACGAATCTTCAACTGGAATATAAGGGTGAGGCAGACCTGGAAATTTCCGGTATCGCTTCGCTTTCGGGTTCGGTAAACGGGGATCTCAGCTTCATCCAGCATGAAAAGTACGCGCGCAATTTGCTCGAAAGTCAGTGTTCGGCAGTGATCGCGCCGACTGGATTTGACTCTGAAGTTACCGGCAAGGCAGTGTTGTTCGCCGAAAATCCAAGGTATAGCTTTATCGAGGCCATCGGCCTGATCAAACCAGAGCTAGTCGATAGCAGGCAGGAAGGAATACACGAATCGGCCCATATTTCACCCGATGCACGACTCGGTGCCAACGTATCCATTGGGCCATTATCGGTAATTGGCGATGGTGTTGTGATAGGGGATAACACATCGATTGGCGCTTCATGCGTAATCGAACAGGATGCGAAAATAGCGAGTGATTGTCGATTACATTGCCGGGTAACAGTCGGCGAGCGAGTAAAAATTGGAAATCGGTGCATACTGCATCCCGGGGTGGTGCTTGGATCCGATGGTTTTGGGTTGTTATTCTATCAACAGAAGTGGGAAAAAATTCCGCAAATCGGAACGGTTCTTTTACACGACGATGTTGAAATTGGCGCCAATACCACGGTTGACAGGGGTTCATTGGATGACACCATCATCGAGCAGGGTTGCAAGCTCGATAATTTAATTCAGGTAGCGCATAACGTGCGCATTGGCGCCCATACGGCTATTGCAGCCTGCGTGGGTATCGCCGGCAGTGCGCATATCGGTAGTTATTGTAAAATTTCGGGCGCTGCAGTAGTACTTGGACATCTCACCATTGTTGATCATGTAACCATTACAGCAATGTCGCTGGTGACCAAGGATATTAAGAAACCGGGAGTTTATTCTTCAGGTACACCGTTGCTCGAGAATAGCCTCTGGCATAAAAATAATGTACGGTACAAATCGCTGGACAGGTTAGCCAGGACAGTTGCGATGATGGACAAAAAGCAGAAATAAATTATCGGCACCGATAGTTAGCCCACAATAATAATCACTAATCGAGGATTTATGTCAGAATTTGATATTAAAAAGGTGATGGATTATCTGCCCCATCGATATCCATTTTTATTAATCGACCGGGTGATTGATATGGAAGCCGGTGCAGCGCTCACGGCGTTAAAAAACGTGTCGGTAAACGAACCGTTTTTTCAGGGGCATTTCCCAGGTCAGCCTGTCATGCCTGGTGTACTGGTGCTGGAAGCAATGGCGCAGGCAACCGGATTGCTGGCTTTTTCGGCGATGGGAGAGGGGCATGAAGCTAAATTGTACCTGCTGGTAGGCATCGATAAAGCGCGTTTCAGAGGCCAGGTCTCACCAGGCGATCAACTTATCATCAGCATAAAGATGAAGCGCAGTATTCGCGGTATCGATATGTATGAGTGCAAGGCAATGGTTGATGGCTCTGTCGTCGTCGAGGCAGAAATGTTGTGTTCGGCGCAGGACAGGGACGCATGATTCATCCGACCGCTATCATCGACTCAAAGGCCCAGCTAGATGATAATGTGCGAGTCGGTCCCTATACGATTATAGGCGCCGAGGTCGAAATCGGTAGTGCTACAGAGATAGCTTCCCACGTCGTTATCAGCGGGCCCACTCGTATTGGTAAAGAGAATCGAATTTTCCAGTTTGCATCGATCGGCGAGGCGCCGCAGGATAAAAAGTACCAAGGCGAGCCCACCAGTTTAGAGGTGGGTGATCGGAATGTAATCCGCGAATACGTTACCTTTAGTCGTGGTACCGCCGATGGTACCGGCAAAACTGTAATTGGCAGTGACAACCTGTTCATGGCCTACAGCCACGTTGCGCACGACTGTATCGTTGGTAGCGATACCGTGTTTGCTAACGCAGCATCGCTGTCAGGCCATGTTGAAGTGGGAGATTATGCGATACTGGGTGGTTTCACCTCGGTGCACCAGTTTACCAAAATCGGCGGCAAGTCATTTTGTGGCCTCGGTTCGGTGGTAACGCAAGATATACCACCATTTTCGATCGCTGCCGGTAACCGGGCCCGCACTGTAGGTATTAACAAGGAAGGGCTGAAGCGCAGGGGATTCTCGCCGGAATTAATCCGTGCCCTGCACCAGTCGTTTCGTGAACTACTTAAATCTCGGGTACCAAAACCCGAAGCATTTGAGAAATTGCAGCCATTGTGCGATCTATATCCTGAAGTGAATGAATTTGTCAGATTCGTACGGGATAGTAAGCGGGGTATCGCCCGTTAGAATATAGATCGAACCAGTCAGGTTAATGATACTCTGCTTTTTGCAGAGTTCCCCAAACTCTACTCTCGGTAGCAGCAGGTATAAATGAGCAGTAACATGAGTAAGACTTTTAAATCTTCCACGCTGGGCTTCCTCTCAGCGATCTTGCTAAGTATTTTAGCGCAGCCTCTATTTGCAATCGAATTTCAATATCTTATTGAGGATAAACAGTACGCCAGGGTTCTCGGAGATGCCAATGGTCTATTCATCACCGATGACGGTGTCGTTTATGTCACCAGCGAAGAAAAGGGTACATTACTCAAAATAGTCGAGGGTAAGGTTGAAACGCTCAGGCTTTCACCCGGAGTATTTAAAAAATCCGATATAACTGGTATCGGACAACTAAGCAATGGCAACCTGGTGATCGCAAACGAAGGCACGGACCAGATCGGTATTATTGATTCAGATTATTCCCTGCTCAACCTGTTCTCGAAGTCAGGCGATGATCCTGGCGAGCTGGACGATCCTGGTCCATTGGCAGTATCGGTCAATAATAATATTTATGTCGGTGATGTGGGTAATAAACAAATTACCGTATTTAATCACCAGGGGCTGTTTTTGCACAGTTTTGGACATCATGGTTATGGTGGAAAAGATCTGTTGAAACCAACCCATATCAGCCTCGACGCTGACGAGAATGTGTATGTATTAGAAGGCAGGCAGCGGGTGTCGATTTTCGATTTGCACGGCCAATTGATCGATCGATTTAGCGCCATCGATCTCAAGCAGCAATTTGGAAAAACCCCGGAATTTACCGCGATGACCACCGATGCGAATGGCATCCTGTATCTCGCCGATGCGGTTGAAAGTCAGATCGTTCTGCTGGACTGGCGCAAGCGTGAAGTGCTCCAGCGATTCGGTTCGCTCGGCCAATCTCGGGCTCAGTACCGAAATATTTCCCAGCTTTCGGTGAATAACCGGGGACAAATCGCAATACTCGACAAGAAAAACAGGAAGGTTGAGGTGTTTCAGCTCGATCAAATCGAGTACAAGAAGCCAGTCGTCACCGATCGGCTGCAATTCGATGCTGTTAGCGATTCTGCTTGCCGATCGATCCATGCATTTAGTGACGAAAGAATGTTGTGTATCAAGCCAAAGGGACAGGGTATCGTGATCCTGTCGGCAGAGGGCGAGGAACAAGGGGCATTTGCTGCAGAAATTAAGAATCCTACAACTCTGCACAGCGACTCGAACCATGTTGCTATTCTCGAAGGTAACAGGCTGCATGTTTATACCAGGGACGGTAAGCGCCTGTTTGATGTCGGCCGCTTCGGTATCTCTGCAGGAGGTTTCCAGAAACCTGCTGACGTTTTCGTATTCGACAGTCAATATTATGTGAGTGATACCGGTAATAACCGGGTTCAGGTGTTTTCCAGCGATGGGCAGTTTCTCGAACAAATCAGGGCCCAGCAGGATGGCAATCAGCTTTTTTCAAAGGTAGGCCCCCTCGCCGTCGATAGTAAACAGCAGCTCTACATAGCCGACCAGGGAGGCTCGGGACTCGTTCGGGTCATCAGCAAGGACCGGCAATTGGTCGCCAGTATTGGCAGGGAGGATAAATCGATACATAAGGTGACCAAATTCCACGCACTCGATATTGATGGGCAGGATCGTTTGTATGTATTGGCCGGATCCAGGTTTAATGATTATTCGGTCAGGATTTACCAGGATTTTATGCCCTATATGTCGTTTGGGGGAGCTGGAAAAAATGGCACCGACTACTATTTCTCGACAGTTGGGTCGATGTCGGTGGCTTCAGGCGACAAAAATATAATACATATCAACGACACCAGGCTGAAAAAACATTTTCGATTTGATTTGCTGGAGATTCCCGACCCGGCTTTCGGATTGATAATTGGCGGGGATAAATCACAGATCAGGCTCGAATGGAGCAGCTCCGAATCACCTCTGATCGTTGCATACGAAATTCAGGGCGCAGCGCAACAAGAAGGGCCGTTTATCACCATCATGAGTACGACCGCATTGAGCGAAACGATGCCGGTAAGCAAAGCAGAGGGTTACACCTGGTTTCGCGTGGTCTCGGTAAGTGGGCACGACCTACGCGCCAATCCATCCTTTGCCAGGGAAAATAAATTTCAGGGAATTTCCCAGGCGCACGCTGCTGGTCATTACGATGAAGTCGTCAAACTGGCTGGGAAATTGTTAAGAATTGACCCTGACAATGCCGATGCGCGTGACCTGCTCGGCATGAGTCTGTATCAACTCGAAGATTACGCCGGGGCGATCAGTGTCTACAAGCTCCTGGAACAAGATGAAAATTACAGCAACAAAGCGATTAGTTATCAGGTACAGGCCTATTATCGGCTCGAACAGTACCTCGATGCGCGCGCCTTAATCGACGAAGTGTTGGCAATGGAACCTGCCGAAATAGAACCCTACCTGATCTGTACACAATTGAGCCTCGAACTAGGTGACGCTATCGGCGCGGTTACCTGTGCAGAAGATGGCCTGGCATTACACGGCAATCACGCCGAGCTGCGCTACCTGCTGGGTCGCGGGTATATCGAAGCAGGTCTGGTGGATGAAGGGTTGATGGCCTATCAGTCGGTGATCGAGAATAATCCGGATGCACTGGCGATCCGGCTAAAGATAGCTGACGATTTGTACGCCATGAAAGACTACAGCCAGGCGCTCACCCATTATGAAGCAATTCTAGCCATGCAAACCGATTCCGGTGCTGCAGCAGTAGGTAAGGCGAGTTCATTGATTAATCTTGACCGCGACGACGAAGCCAGGGCGATTGCAGTCAGTTTATCTGGTAAAAAGGAAACCAGAGGTGATGGATATTATCTGCTAGGAAAGATCGCTGCCAGGCAGGGCAAACACAAGGTAGCAGTACTACGTTTGACGCGCGCTGCTAAAGTCCGGCCCGAAATGGTCGACACCTGGTTATCGCTGGCACAGGCCTACGTCAATATTGCCCAGCTGCCCCAAAGTGTGAAATCCTTGCAGCAGGGCATTGAGCATAATCCGGAAGCCTACGAACTGTTCGAACTGGCTGGCAAGATTGAGCTAGAACGCGAACGTTACCCCGAAGCGAATGGGTTTCTCGGCAGGGCGGTCGAACTACAACCGCAATCTCTGCTCGCGCAAAATCTCTACGCGCGCAGTCTATTTACCACCCGAAATTATCGTTCGGCGGCGATTCACGCCGAGTTAGCTGCAACCATCGCGCCCAGAGATATCGATGTGTTGACCTTGCAGGCCGATATCGCAAATCAACAGGGAAAAACAGGGTCGGCCATAGAATTTCTCAAAACTGCGATCAGTATCGACCCAGCTTCCGCAGATTTGCACTATAGAATTGGACGGGTTTACCAGGATGCGAACCTGTTCGATGCCTCGCGCGAACATCTGGAAAAAGCAACCAGCATCAACCCGGTCTGGGCGAGTCCACACATTGCGCTTGGAAATCTTTTTATTAAACGCCGGCTGTTCGATGACGCTATTAGCGCTTTTGAAAATGCCATCGAACTCGACCCTTCCAACGAAAATCGGGCAATACTCAATGTCGCCTTTGCTGAAAGAAAAAAATCGCTCGACTTCGAACACAACGCCCCGCAACTGGTTCTGTCCGATCTAAATCTGCAAACCGTATTCTCGGCAGCCTACAAGAAATATCTGGACCAACCAATCGGTAGCGTGAAACTGGAAAATGTCGGTGCAACCGACTATGGCAACCTGAAGCTGTCTTTTCATATCAAGGAATATATGGATTTTCCCAGCATCGTCGATATCGAGATTATCAAGGGAAACGACCAGCAGGAAATCGATATCAGGGCGACTTTTAATAACAGGATACTCGAAATCGATGGAGATACGGGCGTCCAGGTCGAAGTGAAGCTCAGCTACCTGCGCGACGGGCGAAGGGACGACATCATTCTGACCCAGCCGATGACGATCTACGGTAAGAATGCGATCGTGTGGGGCGATTCGGCCATGATCGGTTCGTTTGTAACCCCCCATGACGATGCGCTGCACGATTACGTACGTCGGGTGGTGAATGAATACCAGCCCGATCCAGGTCCACTCAACGGCAAGCTGGTGTCGGCGATGGCTTATTTCAGTAGCCTGACAGCGTTGGGTATCAATTACATAATTGACCCGAATACGCCGTTTACCGAATTGCGCGACGATCAGATCGATTATGTACAGTTCCCGCGTGAAACCCTGCGCCTGAAAAGCGGTGATTGCGATGATCTGTCGGTATTGATTAGCGCGGGACTGGAAAATCTTGGCATTCGTACAGCGTTTGTGGAAGTTCCAGGCCACTTGTTCATGATGTTCGATACCGGTATTCCGAGCGACGATGCGGGTCTGATCAGTCAGGATGACAGCCTGCTGGCCCTAAAGGATGGAAACGTGTGGATACCACTGGAAGCCACCATGGTTAACACCAGTTTTATCGAAGCCTGGGCCGAGGGAGCGCGAAAGTACCAGTTGGCTCTGGCCGAAAGCAATCTCGGAATAATAGACCTGAGAGAAGCCTGGGAGCAGTACCAGCCCGTGACACTTAGCAAGGCGAGTTATTCGCTGCCCTTGCCCGAAGAGAAGCGCACCCGTAGCCTGGTTCAACAGACGCACAAAGTTTTGCTCGCTAAAAGTATAGATCGACTAGTGATGCCGTATCAGGCGATGGTGACCAATAATCCGAAAAATATAGCCGCTCGGTTGCAAATCGCAATACTTTACGCTCGTTTTAGGTTATACAAAGATGCAGAGATTGCCTTCGAAGTGCTGGTTGAACTGGCACCGGAAAATAGTGCAGTGCAAACCAATCAGGGAAACCTGTACTTTTTGCAGGAAGATTACCAGAGGGCGATCGATAACTATTCACGTGCTGCCAGTCTGGATAGTGAAGATGGTGGCATATTGATCAACTTGTCTATGGCACAGTTTAAGGCCGGTAACCTGAAACAGGCGGCGTCCAGTTTTCAACAGGCAACTCAATTAAGTCCTGCGCTGAAGCGGGAATACGAGGCTTATGGCAAGCTACTCAGCCAATAGGGGAGCTGAAATGAAAAAACTATTTATCCTACTGGTCTGCACTGGGAGTTTATTGCTGAATTTCTCGCTGAGCGCGCAGGACAGCACCAACCAGGACAGCAGCGCTCAGGACAGCGGGATTCGTGAAATCACCACGCATAATATATTCAAAGGCCTGTTCCTGAAGGTCTGGAATAAATTGCGATCGCTCAATCCTCCGTTGAAACAATCCGCCAGGGCTGTACCAGTGTATACGGTTGGTATCCGTGGCGCCGAGTCGACCAATACATTGCTTAAGCCCTACTGGAAAAACGACCTGGCCCAGGATGCAGAATTTCAGGCAGAACTTCGACAATTCACCAAGGCCCAGCAGAAACTCGACCAGGGTGATCTCGAAGCTGCGGTAGAGGCTTTCGATCAGTTTCTTAGTGACTATAAAAACAGCAGCCTGCGCCCGAACGCGCTAATGGCCATGGCGATTAGTCTCGCTGGCCTGGGAAAAACCGAGCTGTCTATTGTTTCGATGCAATTATTTATTGAAGAAAACCCGCAACATCCGCTGGTGAACGATGCCCGCCAAATTGTCGGTGAATTATCGGGCTGAGCAAGGCATTTTCCCCAAAGTAGTATTCGAGCAGACCCTGTACTCCAGTCGACAGAATTGAATATAATCGCTATCGATACCTCTACCGACGCCTGTTCCGTGGCTTTACTTCGCGACGATGGGCAGGTATTTGCAGAATTTGAAATCGCACCTCGCGAGCATACCCGGTTGCTGCCGATGATGATGGATGCCGTATTGGGTGCCGCAAAAACCCCAAAATCCTCATTGACGCATTGTGCTTTTTGTAACGGACCAGGCGCTTTCACTGGAATTCGCATTGCCGCCGCAACCGCACAGGGATTAGCGATCGGATTGGGGATTCCATTGGTACCCGTGTCGACGCTGGCAACCCTGGCGCAAGTCAGTTTGGACCAGCATGCATTGCCAGATACTCTGGTTGCACTCGATGCCCGCATGCGTGAAGTCTACTGGGCGATTTATCAACGTGATAGCGAGGGACTTGCTCGGCTTGAAGGCTCCGAGAAGCTGGACAAACTGGAAACCCTGGCGTTTGAAACCGTACCCGCCAGCGGTGCAGGTCATGGCTGGAAAGCGATTCTGGAAAACTCGTCAACCTGGTCTGTCAATCGTGACGATATCGTAATCGACACTGAATTATTACCCGATGCAAAATCGCTGATAAAACTGGCCCAACAGGCGGTAATCGAAGGCCGGGTTGTCAAACCCGAAGACATACAGATTAACTATCTCAGAAACCAGGTTGCCGTTAAGCCTCGACGCCTATGATCGATGCGGGGCAGGGTTGATTACAGCTTCCGATAAACGCAAAACCAGCCTTCGAGTTCACCTTGCTCGTAATATTGGCCTTTTTCGAGCGACAGACATTCGATAAGTCTGGAATTAACGAGAGCTCGGAATTTGGCTTCAAATCCTTGTTTTTGCCAGAGATCCTGGTGCACGGTGCAGGCGAGAATGCCCGCTGGTTTAAGGATGCGAAATAGCTCATCCAGTGGTTCGGGACCAACGTGTCCGTAGGTGAAGGTACCCGAAGAGATCGCGGCGTCTCATAGCTCGCGTCAGGAATATCGAGCGGTGACGTGTAACTCAGTGCATCCAGCATCTGTTGATCGTATGCGTCGGCCCATTTGCGATAAAACTCAACCCTCTTTTCGTCATCGTCGAGCGAATAAGCTTCTTTGACGAAATCGCTGGGGCCGTTCGGCTCAGCAGGATTGGTCCTGGATTTAGCCGAGCTACTTTACATACTTAATCAGAGGCCCCTCAAAATGGTTTCCGCGTCGCTGACTTCGAATTTCATCGGCGCTTCTACATTGAGCAAGTCGACGACGCCGTCGTTGACGATCATCGCATAGCGTTGAGAGCGTATACCCATGCCGCCCTTGCCAAGATCCAGATCCAGGCCTACAGCCTGGGTAAAATGGGCACTGCCATCGGCTATCATCATCACCCGGTCTTCAACATTGTGTTGTTCGCCCCAGGCATTCATGACAAAGGCGTCGTTCACAGACAGGCATACTATGCTGTCTATACCCTTATCCTTCAATGCGTCCGCCTGCACGACATATCCCGGTAAATGGGCGGCTGAGCAAGTGGGGGTAAAAGCACCGGGTAGAGCAAATAACACGACCTTCTTGCCATTGAAGATATCCTCCGTGCTGATTTCTACCACTCCGGCATCTGTTTTGTGATGCAAAGTCACAGATGGAATTTTGTCACCTACTTGAATCGTCATGGGTATGTCCCTTAAGCTGATTAAAATGCTACTGGCTATAATAAATTCGCAATCCTTAGCTGCTGTTTGCTCAGCGACGCATAAGGTTCGTCTCGGGTTTTGTCGTGTACATGCATGCGGTAATTGGTAAATTGTTCTTCGTCTTCGTAGTGCATAAACGGGTTGCCCTCGATCTGTTCGCCCAAAGTGCTGGTTTTTGTAACCGAATAATTGTGTCCAGGGTGAATTAGCATGTCCTCAGGCAGGCGTTCTTTCATGTTTTTCAGGGTTTGATACATCTGCTCGGGATTGCCACCGTTGAGATCACAACGGCCACAGCCGAATACAAACAGGGTATCGCCGGTAATAATTTCATTGCCCAGTTGATAGCAGGCCGATCCCGGCGTGTGGCCTGGCGTGTGCTGTATTGTTATCTTGCTGTCGCCGAGCGATATCTCATCACCACCATTATGCAGGTTCGGCTTGTCGAGTTCGCGCTGCCAGAATTCGTATTCGGGTTTGAGCAGGTGTACCTCGGCATCGACATGGCTCAAAATACCTTCGATACCGTTGATATGGTCGTGGTGGCTGTGGGTGAGCAGAATATCGGTGATATTCAATCCGAGTTTGTCTGCGGTATCGATGATGGTATCGACTTCCCAGGCCGGGTCGACCACGGCTGTGCGCCGGGTGCCTATGTCTTCGACCAGGTAGACAAAATTCTCCATCGGCCCCAATTCCATCGCGTGTATTTTGAAACCCGATTCCGACATAATAAATTCTCCTTCGATTGGTTAACATCATTATACCCAGTGCTGGATTTTTTACCCAATACTACCGACAATAGCCACCTTTTTAAAACTTGGGCGATGCGGTGGCCCGGTTCACACTAACAGGATAAATATGAGCAAAGCAGCGGTAAAAAAGGTGGTTCTGGCTTATTCGGGTGGTCTGGATACTTCGGTGATTCTGAAGTGGCTGGAAGACGAATACGATTGCGAAGTGGTCACTTTCACGGCCGATATCGGACAGGGCGAAGAAGTCGAACCGGCGCGTGCCAAGGCCGAAAAATACGGTGTCAAGGAAATCTATATCGAAAATCTGCAGGAAGAATATGTGCGGGATTTCGTATTTCCAATGTTTCGTGCCAATACCGTTTACGAAGGTGAATATTTGCTCGGCACGGCGATCGCGCGGCCGTTGATCGCCAAGCGCCTGATTGAAATCGCGCGGGAAACCGGCGCCGATGCCGTCTCTCACGGCGCCACCGGAAAGGGCAACGACCAGGTTCGCTTCGAACTCGGTGCCTATGCGCTGAATCCGGATATCCGCATAATCGCACCCTGGCGCGAATGGGAGTTGAATTCGCGTGAAAGCCTGATGGAGTACGCCGAGTCGGCGGGTATAGCGATCGAGCAAAAACAGGGAACCAAATCACCCTATTCGATGGATGCCAATCTGCTGCATATCTCCTACGAAGGCGGCAATCTCGAAGACCCCTGGGTTGAACCCGATGAGGATATGTGGCGCTGGTCGGTTTCGCCCGAGGCAGCACCGGACAAACCGGCCTACCTGGAACTCGGCTTCGAAAAGGGCGATATCGTTTCGATTGACGGTGAAGCCCTGACCCCTGCCCAGGTGTTGATCCGCCTCAACCAGGAAGCGGGTGCACACGGCATTGGCCGCATTGATATCGTCGAAAATCGCTATGTCGGCATGAAATCGCGCGGTTGTTATGAAACCCCGGGAGGTACCGTGATGCTGAAGGCACACCGTGCGATCGAATCGATCACGCTGGACCGTGAAGTTGCGCATCTGAAAGATGATTTGATGCCCAGGTACGCCAGCACGATCTATAACGGTTACTGGTGGAGTCCCGAGCGAAAAGTGATGCAGCAAATGATCGATGCCTCGCAGCTTAGCGTCAATGGGGAAGTGCGGGTAAAGCTGTACAAGGGGACGGTGACGGTGGCGGGACGCAAGTCTGCCAGCCATAGCCTGTTCGACAAGGCTATAGTCACCTTCGAAGACGACGCGGGTGCCTACAACCAGAAAGATGCCGAGGGATTTATCAAGCTCAACGCCCTGCGCATGCGTATTGCCGGGAAGCTTTAATGCGCAAACTGGCGGGGAACCTTATTCTCGCGGCACTGGCGATTTTCGTACTGTCGGCCTGCTCGTCTTCGGACGATGAAGAAGCTCTGTCCGAAACGCAGAAGTATTATTTTCTCGAATCGTTGCAACTGGTGGAGCAGGCTGGCAGGAGCTTGCAGAGTAAATCTTTGAGCCAGCAGGATATCCGGCAGGCACTGGCCATTATGGACCAGGGACTGAAACTCGCATTTCAGGTTGAAAGCAAGTTTCTGAAGCAACTCGACGCGCGCCTGGGTAAAAATTACCAACGCTATTTTGTTAAAGGGGTCGAGGACTATCGCCTGGGTATCGAGGCAGGTGACCGGGAGCAGCAACAAAATGGGCTGCGCCTGCTGGCACAATGGGCCGAATTCTGGGCGGCTGTGAAGTCAACAGTTGATATGAAATTGCACCCACAGTAGTCGTGTCGTGAGTATCCGGTTCGTTGTTTGTATGAATAAACGCCTCGGCAGCGGACAGCGTTCCTGTGCCGGTTTTAGCTAACTGGATTGTCGAGTATGCTATGCCTTAGGGGTTTTGTGTCGGGCAGGGTGCAAGGCGTCGGTTTTCGCTATTTTGTCTTGCGCCTAGCGGATGATTCGAATATCCACGGTTACGCGAAAAATTTACCCGATGGCAGAGTGGAATTCCTGCTCCAGGGGGACGATACATCGATCCGGTCAGTCGTCGAAAGCATTCGCAAGGGCCCTTCTTATTCGGTGGTGACCGACGTCGAAATTGAAGAATGCGAGTGCCAGGATATGGAAAGTCGTTTCCTGATATTGTAAATCAGTCATCCTGGCCACTCGCCGTTACCATCGGGTAGCCGTCTTCATTTAGTTCGACTTCCATCACGATAGGGCGGCAGCAGACCTGGCAGTCCTCGATGTAAGTCTGCGTCTCGACCGAGCAATCGACCAGAATGCCGATGGTTTCCCAGCAATAGGGGCACTGAATATCGATCTCTTCCAGCCCTGCGGAAGGCATTACCTGGGCCTCAGGCGCATGATTTTGCCACTGTCGGTGGAAAAATAAATCCAGCCTTCGGGGCTTTGTGCGAGCGCGCGAATGCGTTCGCCCAGGTCTTCAAGCAATCGTTCTTCCCCGTTCGGTAAATGACTGGCAGAAATCGGTACACGGTTAAGATGCTGGAGTACCAGGGCACCCGCAAACAGGTTGCCTTTCCACATTGGGAAAGCATCACCGTTATATAGCATCAGGCTGCCGGGCGCGATAGATGGGGTATAAACCTTGAGCGGTGACTCCATGCCTGGTTTTTCAGTGCCTTCGCCGATGCTCACCGGGCCCCAGTATTCCTTTCCATGGCTGACAACCGGCCAGCCATAGTTGCGCCCCTTATAAATCCGGTTGATTTCGTCTCCTCCGCGTGGCCCGTGCTCGATAGACCACAGGATTTTTTGCGCGGGGTCGAAGATTAAACCCTGCGGATTGCGGTGCCCGTAACTCCAGATTTCGGGACGTGCGCGCGCCTGCCCGACAAATGGATTATCCCTGGGGATACTGCCGTCGAGGCGTAATCGAATCACCGACCCCGCATGGTTACTCAGATTTTGCGAGTTTTCACGCTCACCTCGATCACCAATACCAAAGAAAACATGACCCTTGCCATCGAATGCAATACGGCTGCCGAAATGACGGGTAGTACCCGTTGCCGATTGCGTCACCAGCAAATCCTGCCAGTCCGTGAGCCGATTCCCCTTACGCCTGCTGCGCGCGAGCGTGGTCACGGCTCCGGCATTGGTCCGTTTGGCGTAGGTAAAATAAATCCACCCATCGGTGTCAAAATTCGGACCCGGCGCGACGTCGAGCAGACCACCCTGACCCTGGGCGGCTACTTTGGGCGCGCCGTTTATAATATAGATCTCCAGGTTTTCCAAATTGAGTATTTTGATATTCCCCGCGCGCTCGGTAAATATCAGTTCACTGTCGTTCAGAAATGCCAAACCCCAGGGAACGCCCAGTCCCTGCGCCAATTGTTCCAGCTTGAAGCGAGGATCTTGCTGTGGAATTTCCTTCACAGTGGCAGCAAATGTTTGGCTAAAGCAAACCAGCAATGAGATCAGCAGGGCAATGGGTTTCGGGGATATATTTTTCATCGGATTCGATTAGATTTGGTGCGAGACCAGGTGGCCCCTTCCAAAACACGCCGTGGATACATCCCTGTAGGCTCGACGACAGCCTGACCGCCAGGGAATGGTGGAAATGCAATAGGGTTGTAGGAACAACCCTTGCCCCTGCTGTCGACGGTTTTGGAAGGAGCCACCTGATCTCGCGTCATAAAAAATCCATACGCCTTTAAAATTACCATTATTCAGCAGGTCATATATTACTGCCGTGTTTGCTCAGGGCATTGAACAATAAAAGCTGTGAGATTAGTGACATTATATTCCAAAATTAATCCTGGTGGACAAGCGCATTGTTACAGCTCCAGTTACTGTTTGATCCAAAAACCGCTGGAGGCTTATTGGCGAGCCTGCCCGCTGACAAAGCTGTTGCTTGCCTTGACGAATTACACTCGTGTGGATATCCCGAAGCCGGGGTGATCGGGCGAATGGTTAAATCGCTTGATCCGGCACAAAATATCCGGTTGCTCAAGCTGGACGTTTAAAATCAGACCATGCTGTTATCTAAGGCCAGGTTTGAAGCTAGTGGCTCGGTCCAACCCTGGCCTTGATCATGCTATGGCATATCCGGAAAGTTTCCGTCATATTACTCAATGCCACACTAAACGAAGGGATATAGAATTAATCCTGGATACATGGTAAGTTGTTGAAAGTATGTTAGATCTAAGGAATTTAGAACCCTAAAAATGGAAATTTTCAATATTTCCCCAAAAAAACATAGAACGCGACTTGCAGCACATTTAGGTTGTTATATAGTCGTAGTCTAATGTCGTACATCAACATAAAAATAGTAG
>JADFMY010000157.1 GCA_022563685.1 Pseudomonadota bacterium
AGATCCGAGGGGCCAATTCCGGCTTCGTCCAAACAGTATTGGATGGCCTTCGCGGGGAATTCGTGGTCGTGTTTGATACGGGTGAAGCGCTCTTCTTGGGCCGCGGCGACGATGACCCCGTCCTGGATCAATGCGGCGGCGCTGTCGTGATAAAAGGCCGACAGCGCGCCAACCACACCGACCATGATGGCCATCGGATGGGCATCATTGTGAAAGCCGGTGATGAACTGCATCAGGCTCTCGTGCACGATAGTATGGTTCTTGATCGAGTCGAAGAAATTTTGATATTGCGAATCATCGGGTAATTCGCCATACATCAGTAAATAGCTGACCTCCATGTAGTTACTGTGTTGCGCCAGTTGCTCGATCGGGTAGCCGCGATAGCGCAAAATGCCGGCTTCGCCATCGATATAGGTAATTTCGCTCTTGCAACTCGCGGTGGCCTGAAACCCTGGATCGTAAGTAAACAGGCCGAGCTTGCTCGAGAGTTGACGCACATCGATGCTCGACTTGCCGATGGTCGGGTCGATAATATCGAACTTTGCCTGTTGGCCGTTGCGATTGTCGGTGATCGTGACGGTATTATCGGCCATAGGTTTCTCCAGGGTTCTGTCAGAATAAACCCGCCGATTATAAACAATTTTATGACTGATTCCTGCTTTACCTGATACCGATAATAAATCCGGCTACCTGGCCCATCAAGAAAATTCAGATCGTGTAATATGTAAACTTATGTATCGGTTGCGCAAGCAGCCAGGGTGAGCACTAATATGACCGATTTATCCCAGCTTCGAATCAACGGCAAACGCCTCTGGGATAGTATTATATCGATGGCCGAAATTGGCCCGGGCGGACAGGCAACGCAGGTCAGGCTACTTCGAACAGGGCCGCTGCGCCCATACCGCCACCGACGCACATCGATACCACCACGAGTTTTGCCCCACGCCGTTTACCTTCGATCAGAATGTGCCCGGTCAGGCGTGCGCCGGTCATGCCGTAAGGGTGACCAATCGATATCGAACCACCATTGACGTTGAATATTTCATTGTCGAGTCCGAGCTTGTCACGGCAGTAAATAGTCTGGCAGGCAAAGGCTTCGTTGATTTCCCACAGGTCGATGTCGTCGATGCTCAGGCCATTGATTTTGAGCAGTTTGGGAATCGCATAAATCGGGCCTATACCCATTTCTTCGGGTGCGTTACCCGCGACTGCCATACCACGATAAATGCCCAGTGGCTGCAGTCCGCGTTTTTCGGCCAGGCTCGCTTCCATTAATACACAGGCCGATGCGCCATCGGATAGCTGACTCGCATTGCCTGCGGTGACGCTACCACCATCGATAACCGGCGATAGATTGGCCAGACCTTCCAGAGTAGTTTGTGGGCGGTTACCCTCGTCTTTGGAAAGCGTTGTGTCGTGGAAACTGATTTCCTCGGTTTCCTTATCCTTGAGCTTACGCGTTGCGGAAATTGCTACGATCTCGTCGTCAAACTTACCGGCTTTCTGGCCCGCGGCAGTACGCATTTGTGATTGCAATGCGTATTCGTCCTGTACCTCACGCGAAATTTTAAATTTACTCACCACATTTTCAGCGGTTGGTAACATCGGCATATAAGCGTGTTCGGCATTGTCGGTCACATTCGAATCCTTTTCATCACCTACCCATTGCATGTATTGATTTTGCACTGCTGAAATATTGTCCTGCCCACCGGCGACCACGGTATCCATGCCATCGACAATAATCTGTTTGGCTGCGATAGAAATCGCCATCAGGCCGGAGGAACATTGGCGGTCGATGGTTTGTGCAGAAACCGTATCGGGCAGGCCCGCAGCGAGCGAGGAGAGACGGCCGATATTCATTCCGGCAGTACCCGCAGTCAGTACCGAGCCAATGACCACGTCGTCGATTTCACCTGCTTCAATACCCGAACGCTCCACCGCATGGCGAATGGCATGCGCCATCAGGGTGGGCGATTTAATATTGTTGAGCGAGCCCTTGAAGGCCTGACCGATGGGTGTACGAGCAGTGGAAACGATGACAGCGTCTTTCATTGGGTTACCTGTAGATTAATAATGTTTGGAATATGTATATTTTGCTGGAAACGATCCAGTCTGTCTTTATCTTCATTTTAGAAAAATCTTAAAGTTTTCTCATTATCTGCACCAATGGCCGCGCTAATGTTTTTTTCGACGACCCTTCTTAGCCTTATGTTTGGTGGCTTGCTGATTCGCATGTGAGGCTTTCATTTTCTGTCTGATTTTCTTTTTCCTGCGGGTTTCGAGCGCTACGACGATGACACCCAGCAAGATAAAGCCGCCCAGCGGATATACCCAGGATGGTATACGAAAGCGGCTGAGTCGGCTCTCGGTAAAGGTTCCATCGACGAAATTGGCTTCATGCACCCGTGCCGTGGTCTGGTCTGTGGCGTCAAATGTGACGCGCAGCTCGGCCTTATGCTTCCCGGCCCGAAGCAGGAGGGTTCGGCCACGATCAACGTTGTGCAGGTGTAAATGCAGCGAATAATAACCATCAGAATCGGTCGTGCTCGCGCCCAGTATTTGGGTCCCGGAAAAGACCTGAATGGCTAAGCCGCTGATACCCTGCTGGTTCGAATCGAGAATGTAACCGCGAATGTTATAACGATGATTTGCCTCGTGTTCGGCCCATGCGCTGGTGACCAACAAGTATCCGACGAGGATAGAGAGAATGAATGTTTTTATTTTCACGGGTTTCCACCTGTTGTTCTAATCAGTGCCGCCGGGTCCCTGCCCAGGTACCGAACGTTCCCGCAAATGCATTCACCAGAAACAGGAAAAGTCGTCATTTCGATAGCCTCACATCAAGTTAAAAGGAATAAACTGTGGTCTGTTTCAGTTTACATGCTTGAATAGCGCCAGCAAAATCTAAGGAAGGTCTGATTTATTCAGATCTTCCAGCAGTACATGGGCAGGTTTTTGCTCCTCGGCAATTGCTCCTGCATCGCCTAAAAGCGCCTACTGTTGGTGCTCTAATAAGTTACATCCATGTAACGATGCAAAACCTGCATTTCCCACAGAGCCTGCCCCGCGAGCATCGCGAGTGCTTTGGGTATCCGTGTGGGTCATGTGCTGCCAAAATCAGTGCCGCTAAGGCATTGATTTTGCGAGACAAACGAAAATCACACTTTTCGTTTGTCGTCCTCTGAGAATTCATGGATGAATTATTCAGAGGTTCCCTAAATATTCCGAATATCTATCCAAATTGATCATTCCATTGTTAGTGATATGATGTCAATAAGCTGGCACATTTTACTACGCCTAAAAACCCGAGTATTATTTTCAAGGGCGTCTATCTGAGTTGAGGGCAATATGAAGCATAATCGTGGCAACCTGATCCTTACATTCGTTCCCAGTTTAATTTTCGCCTCAGTAGCTGCTGTCGGTTGGTATTATTACTATTCCGAGGTAGATAAAAATCAAATCTTCAGAGCGGATAGTATCGAAGTACAGCAGGAACTAAATAGTAAATTAAAAAAACAGCAGGCCAGGATAGAGACAATCAATGCAGAAAAATTGGCGATAGAAACCAGCTTGCAACAGGAAATGAATAGAGTCAGGTCTGCAACCGCTGAACTGAAAGCGGAGCTGGCACAACGGCAAGCTGAATTACAGTCATTACACGATCAAATCGGTACAGTAAGTGGAGAAAAGGCGCAACTCCTGACCCAGCTTGAGCAAGAGCAAAAAAGTAAAGCACATTTTACCAGTTTGAAAAATCGGCTAGAGCAAGAGCTCATCGAAAGTCGTGTCGAGCTGGTTCAGCGGCAAGTTGAACAACAATCATTACACGATGCAATCAGTACAGCGAGTGGAGAAAAGGTGCGACTCCTGTCTCAGCTTGAGCTAGAGCAAAAAAGTAAGGAACAATTTGTCAGTCTGAAAAATCGACTTGAAAAAGAACTTAACGAAAGTCGCGTTGAAATATTGTTACTGAAAAACCAGATGACCGTGATCAAGCTGACCGACGAAGTCCTGTTCAATTCCGGCTCCGCAGAACTTAAACCGACCGGGGAAAAAGTGTTATCGCTTATCGCGGAGTCACTCAACTCCTATCCCGACAGGGCGATTAGCGTCGAAGGCCACACGGATAACGTTCCCATTCTTCATAAGGACCGCTACGAGTCAAATTGGGAACTCTCCGCCGCACGCGCTTTAGCGGCCGTCAATTACTTTCAACAGAATAATCAGGTCGACCCGAAACGACTGAAGGTAGTCGGCTATGGGCAATACCGCCCCATTTCCAGCAATGAAACAGCCGAAGGACGTAAAATTAATCGTAGAATTGAAATAAAATTGCTTCCGCCTGGATAAGGTTTATCGGGCTCTTAGGGTAGAGTTTGACCTGTCTCATCGCTGATAATCAGAAAGCCGTTCATTCTCCGATACCCGTTGCTCCAACAAAGGCGCCGGTTGAAACCACATCTCGCCGTAAGCCCCGAGACTTTCGCGATACCGATTCATGCCTGCCAACACCCGATCAAGCCCTGTCTCGTCGGCATACCACAGGGGTCCACCGCGCCAGGCGGGGAAACCGTAACCATTGACCCAGATCCGGTCGGAGCCTCTTTCCAGTTGAAGGGATGCACCGGTGATCGCCACCGATCGAGCGGTTGCTCGTGCCGGCTTGCCAGTGAGGGAATCAACTTTCTGTGCGGTATCCGCACCAAATAGATCGAGATGGTC
>JADFMY010000158.1 GCA_022563685.1 Pseudomonadota bacterium
ACAATGACAGCGAAGCGCCGATCTTCCAGGTGGCCGATTATGGGCTGGTAGCCGATCTGTTCGATGCAATACCGGAGCTCTTAGAGGCACTGTAACATTTATATTTGGTCAGTCTTTGACTAGCCCCCGCCGCCTATAATGCGGCGGGGGGTTTTTCTGTCCAGGGTCGATTATTTATGACGCAGCCTCCAGTGCCTGGTCGATATCAGCAATAATGTCTGCGATATTTTCGATGCCGATGGACAGGCGCACCAGATCAGCCGAAACACCTGCTGCGGCGAGTTCGTCGTCGGCCAATTGACGATGAGTGGTCGATGCCGGGTGGCAGGCCAGTGTTTTGGCGTCACCGATGTTCACCAGACGCGTGATTAACTGCAAAGCGTCGATAAACTTTGTGCCTGCTTCGACCCCGCCTTTAATGCCAAAGCTCAGGATACCTGAACCACGGCCATCCATGTATTTGTCCAGCAATGCCTTGTACGGGCTGGTGTCGAGCCCGGGATATCGGATCCATTCGATACTGCTTTGACCTTCGAGGTGTTTGGCGACGGTCAGGGTGTTTTCACAGATACGATCCATGCGCAACGACAGGGTTTCAACACCCTGTAACGCGAGAAAGGTATTCATCGGTGCCAGGGCCGCACCCAAATTACGTAACGGCACCACGCGGGCGCGCAAAATATAGGGGGGTAGGCCGGTTTCGGTATACACCACACCATGATAGGAAACGTCCGGTTCGTTGAGCCGTTTGAAACGATCCTTATTGGCGACCCAGTCGAAATTGTTAGAATCGACAATCATGCCGGCGATGATGGTACCGTGCCCGCCTATATACTTGGTCAGTGAATGTACCACAATATCGGCACCCCACTCGATAGGACGGCACAGATAGGGTGTGGCCACGGTATTGTCGACGATAACCGGAAAGCCGTGAGCGTGGGCAATATCCACCACTTTTTCGATATCGAGCACATTGCCGGCAGGGTTGCCGATAGTCTCGCAATACACCGCTTTGGTTTTATCATCGATCAGCGCGGCCATCGCATCCAGATTTTCAGGATCGACGAAACGGGCCTCTATGCCCATCTGCGGCATCGTATGCGCAAACAGGTTATAGGTACCGCCGTAAAGCGTCGACATGCTGATAAAATTATCGCCGGCCTCGGTAATCGTCAGTAACGAATAAACAGTCGCCGCCTGACCGGAAGCCACTGCCAGCCCTGCGGCGCCGCATTCCATGTCGGCGATACGCTGTTCGAGCACATCGTTGGTGGGATTCATAATACGCGTATAAATATTGCCCAGTATTTTCAGGTCGAAAAGGTCGGCGCCGTGCTGTGTATTGTCAAACGCGTAGGCAGTGGTTTGATAAATGGGAACAGCAACCGAGTGGGTCGTGGGTTCGGGGCTGTAACCGGAGTGGACTGCTTTAGTTTCGATTTCCATATTTTCCTCATTTTTGTTTTGGTTTATGTGGGGCTTTCTAGCCAGCGTCAGTGTAAACCTTGACCGGCCGTAACTGCAACTCGAAGCTGCAATGCATAAAGTGACAGGGCTATCGGGGTTGAACTGTCGAATATTCTGTCTCGAGCCGGTGTTCGCTGCCAATTTGCTTCAGCAGCAGTTCTTTAGTCCGTAAATTGCTTGAAGACGGTGAAGTGACGCTTACCGCATCATTCGAGCAGGTAACCAGGTCGCGATTTCTGGAAAGGCGGTGAGTAAAATTATCGCGATCATCAACAATAAAAAGAAGGGCAAGGCGTAATACGCTATCCTGAGTATATTGATTTTTGTGAGGCCCTGAATCACAAACAGATTAAATCCAACCGGTGGGGTTATTTGCGACATTTCAACTACGAGGACGATGTAGATGCCAAACCACAGCAAGTCAATACTGCTACGTTCGATCATTGGTAACACGATGGATGTGGTTAAGACGACAATCGAGATACCATCCAGAAAACAGCCGAGTAGCATAAAAAACAGGGTTAACGCCACGATTAACATGACCGGGGAAAGCCCCATCGAGGCGATTTGTTCTGCCAGAATGCGGGGGATACCGGTGAAACCCATTGCCAGGCTCAGAAAGGATGCACCGGCAATAATGAAGGTAATCATGCAGGAGGTGCGGGTAGCGCCCAGAAGGCTCAAGGTGAAGGTCTCTTTATTTAAGGTGCCGGTCACGAAGGACAGGAATAATGCGCCAAAAACGCCGAGCGCTGCTGCTTCGGTCGTGGTTGCCCAGCCTGCGTAAATCGAACCCAAAACGAAAAGTATCAGTCCCAGGACCGGAAACAGGCGCCGTGTCATGTAGAGTTTTTCTTTGAGGGGTAAATCCGGAGTGTCGTCTTTTGGCAATTTGTCGGCATTAAAGATCGACCAAATTGCGGTATAACCCATAAATAAGACGACCAGCATCATGCCAGGTAAAACCCCGGCTATGAATAATCGAGCGATGGATACTTCGGCCGAAACGCCATACACGATTAATATAATCGAAGGAGGGATCAGAAATCCCAGCGTTCCCGAGCCCGCCAGCGTTCCTATCATCATTTGCAGCGGATACCGTCGTTTTTGTAATTCGGGAAATGTCATACGACCAATAGTCGCGGCGGTAGCCGCCGACGAACCAGAAACGGCAGCGAAAATCGTGCAACCCAGAATATTGACGTGTAGCAATCGCCCAGGAATATTTTTCAACCAGGGGGCTAAACCATGAAACAAATCTTCAGAGAGTTTGGTGCGGAACAAAATCTCGCCCATCCAGATGAACAGGGGTAATGCCGCCAGCGTCCAGGTCGCGGATGCGCCCCAGGTGGTGGTTGCGAAAAGCAGGCCGATGTTGCTGTTATCGTTCAGGATCAGGGCGACGAAGGCAACCAGAAACAAAGCGGCAGCAACCCAGACACCGCAGAGCAATGCTCCGAATAGCACGGCGGATAAAACGATCACCAAATTGGCAATTTCCATTGCGCCTATTCTTCCAGCTCCAGGAATGTTGGTGTATGTCCCAGCAAAGAACTCACGATATCATCGACCAGGGCAATGAAAAAAACCACTGCACCCAGTGCCATGGGTAGTTGAGGCATCCATACAGGAATCGCGATATAGCCCTGCGATAGCTCATGAAAGCTCCAGGATTCATAAACCATATAGCAAAGGTGGTAAGCACCGTAGCCCGTGACTAACGCGAAAATAAAAAGCACGAGATACATCAGTTTCCGCTGGAGCGCTGAAGACAATAAATGTGTGAGCAGGGTTACCCGGATGTGGCCACCGTGCCGAAAGGTGTAGGCGAGCGCGAGAAAGGTCGAAGCTGCGAGAAAATAACCCGAAAAATCCTCGGTGGAGGGAATAATCACCCCAAACCAGCGGCCGATTATCTGGGCCAGGACCATCACCGTGATTAGCACGATACAAACGCCGGCGATTACGCCGGCGACTGAATAGAGTTTATCGAGTATATCCCGAATCAATTAATTTCGGTGCTTGCTGATCGTTACTGATAGGCGGAGAGAATTTCCTTACCCGCATCACCGGCCTCTAAAACCCACTCGTCTCCCATGATTTTACCAATCGCCTGTAAGTCGGCTTTAAGTTGTGCGGTGGGTAGAGACACTTTAATTCCGTGCTCTGCGAGCGTCGCAGTTTTAACGGCGGTTTCGGCTTGCGCCATTTCCCATCCTCGTATTTCGGCAGCAGCGGCGGCTTGCATAACAGCATTTTGCAGGCTTGCATCCAAACGTTTGAATGCGCGGGCGTTGACGATAACCATGTTTTTGGGTATCCAGGCCTGGGTATCGGTGTAATGTGTAATGTAATCCCAGGATTGGCTGCTGACGCCAGTGCTGGGCGAAGTTACCATCGCATCGATGATACCCGTAGAAAAGGCTTGCGGAATTTCAGGCGTTTGTATCGTTGTCGGTGTCGCCTTGAGTAACACCGCCAGGCGTGAAGTCGTGGGACTGTAGGCGCGCATCTTCAAACCTGCTAAATCGGCGGCAGAGAATATTGGCTTCTTGGTGTAGAAACCCTGTGGTGGCCAGGGCACGGCGTAGAGTAGTTTAAGACCATCTTTCGCGAGAGATTTTTCTATGGCCGGGCGAGATGCGTCCCATAATTTTTTCGCGCTGGCAAAATCAGAAGCGAGAAAGGGAATATTATCAGCCTTAAAAATCGGGTCGTCATTACCCAGCAAACCCATGAACATTTCGCCTATCGGCACTTGCCCAGTACGCACGGCGCGGTGAATCTCGGGGTGTTTGATCAAAGACGCCCCGGAATGAACGACGATATTTAATTCGCCATTGGTACTTTTATTGACTTCTTCGGCAAATTGTCGAACATTCTTGGTATGGTGAACCCCGTCACCATAGGGTGTGGGCATGTCCCACTTGGTTTCTGCATAACTATTGCCGACGAGCAGGGCGGCGCCAATCAGTGTAGCGGTGAACGACTTGAGTGAAATCATTTGGATCCTCCAATTACGTTATGAATTAACTGCGAAAGCAGAATATTATAGGGAACCTCTGAATAATTCATCCATGAATTCTCAGAGGACGACAAACGAAAAGTGTGATTTTCGTTTGTCTCACAAAATCAATGCCTTAGCGGCACTGATTTTGGCAGCACATCCATGTACTGCT
>JADFMY010000159.1 GCA_022563685.1 Pseudomonadota bacterium
GGCGAGAAAGCGCAATACATCCCTCAGCGAAGTGTACCGAGTGCGCCTGGATAACTGATGCAAATTAACCCCTATTTGAAACTGATGGCCGATAAACAGGCCTCCGATCTTTTCTTCAGCACCGGCGCACCGGTCAATATCAAGATCGAGGGCATCACTTCGCCGGTCAATGATAAACCGCTGCCTCCGGGGATGGTTAATCAACTTGCCTATAGAGTAATCAGCGAAGAACAGAAAAAAACCTTTGAAGAAACCATGGAGCTCAATTTCTCTATCTCGATAGAATACATAGGACGGTTTCGCGTTAACCTCTACCGTCAGCGCGGTGAGACCGCCATGGTGATTCGCTTCATCAAGTCCCGTATTCCCTCGATCGAAGAATTGAAGCTGCCGCCAATACTGAAACAACTGGTGCTAGAACCCAGAGGACTGGTATTGCTGGTCGGCTCAACTGGCTCGGGAAAATCCACCACCCTGGCATCGATGATTGACTATCGAAATACCACCATGACCGGGCATATTCTGACGATTGAAGAGCCCATCGAGTACATTCATCAGCATAAGAAATCCATTGTAGATCAGCGCGAAGTGGGTATTGATACGCTGAGTTATGCCAACGCGCTGAAGAATGCCATGCGCGAGGCGCCAGATGTAATTCTAATAGGTGAGATCCGTGATCGGGAAACCATGCAGCAGGCGATCGCCTATGCAGATACCGGACATTTGTGCCTGTCTACGCTGCATGCCAATAACGCCAACCAGACCCTGGATCGCATCGTCAATTTCTTTCCCGACTCGGCTCACCATCAAGTATTGCAGGACCTTTCCCTGAATCTGCGTGCTGTGGTCTCACAGCGATTGATCCGGGGCATCGATGGCAAGCGGGTACCCGCCGTCGAGATTTTGTTGAAATCGCCCTATATTGCCGATCTGATCGAGAAAGGAGATGTGAGTGCGCTCAAGGACGCCATTGAAAAGAGTTCGGATTCGGGAATGCAGACCTTTGACCAGTCCTTATTCGAGCTTTACAGCAGCGGCAAAATCGATATGGAAGAAGCATTGGCTAACGCAGACTCCCGTAACAATCTGGCAGTGAAGATTCGGTTGGCCAAAGGTGTGTCAGTTGGTGGTTCAGATGATGGGTTGTCCATCGGCGACGATTTTTCCTAGCCTCCATCAGCCAAATCACTCGGGCGTCCGTCCCCATTAATGATCCCAACTCGATCTCCAGGACTCGATTTCTTCCGCGGGCATCGGTCTTCCAATCCAATACCCCTGGCCTTTATCACATCCCAATTCTCCTAAAAGCTCAAAGGTGGCTTCATCTTCCACCCCCTCGGCAACAACGGCCATGCCAAGCTTGTGCGCCAGCATTATGGATATCTCGGTAATCGAGCGACACTCATTATCTACAAGCAATTTTTTGATGAATACAATATCGACCTTGAGTTCGGAGAATGGCACCCGTACAAGTTGCTGCAGCGATGAAAAACCAGTGCCGAAGTCATCGATGGAGAGACCGAAGCCCTTCATTCTGAGGCGGGTTAGGATATCGATGTATTGGGCGATATTTACGGTTGCCGCCGTCTCGGTCACCTCAATGGTGATATTCGACGGGTCGACGCCATGCTCTTTTGCTTGCGTTGTTAATTGCTCAGGTAACTCCAGATCGGTGAGAATAAGTGGCGACATATTAATCGAGATGCGGGTGTTCAAACCACCGCGCTGCCAGATTCCCAATTGTTCTACAGCGGACTTGTCAGTATAAGTGCTTATGTCCGCAATCAAGTCGTTTTCTTCGGCCAGGGGTATAAAATAACCTGGAGATATCATGCCTTTATCGGGATGTTTCCATCGCAGCAACGCCTCGAAGCCGCGCAGTGAGCGATCGGCAATACTTACCTGAGGCTGGAACACCAGGAAAAGCTCATCACGATCTATAGCCTGTCGCAACTCATGCGCCGAGGGCATGTCATCCACGCCAGCAACATAACGACTGCTTTGCTCTGGCGCGTACATTGAGAATGCGTTTTCAAGTTCATCCGGCAGAATGGGTTTTTGTAGCGTCGCCAATACATTTATATTAAGTTCTTCTGCGAGTGCCTGAGCCGCATGCAGGACACTCTCGCTTTTCCCGCTCATAAGAATCAGTGCGGCTTTGCTGTTCTTGTCTGCCAGATGTCGAATCAGTTCGATGCCATCGATACCGGGCATGAATAAATCGAGCACCACAATATTAGTTTCACTGGAATACAGCTCGAAAAATTCAGCAGGATCATCTGTCGACAGAACCCTGAACCCTGCATCTTTCGCCACATCCGCCACGAATTCAGCGAAATCAGTTTCATCATCAACAACCAATAGCTCTAACTTGCGCATAAGTTAAGCCCCGTCCAGGGATTCGCGCACGCGCCTGGCGAGTTCCGAATCATCATAAGGTTTAACCAGCACCGCGCCGTAAGCTCTGGCGTTAGCTTGAGATTCACCGGGCCCTATATATCCCGAAGTCAATATAATCTTTATATCCGGATACAACATAGTCGTTGCATCGGCCAGGGCGACGCCGCTCATGCCCGGCATTACAATATCTGAAATCAACAGTTTGATATTTTGATTTTCGGCAAGAATTCGAAGCGCCTCGTCTCCGGCACCGGCGCAGATGGCGGTGTATCCCAATTCCTGCAAAATTTCTTCCGCTATCAGCGTAAGATCCTTTTCGTCATCGACGATAAGAATAGTTTCAGTACCTCGCGGCAATGATGTCGCAGCAGCACCCTGCTCTAGTTTAGATTTCTTGAATAGGCTCTTCCCGTTTTCTGTTCGGGGCAGGTAAATTTTGAATGTCGATCCCTTGCCCGGCTCTGAGAATACGGAAATATGGCCCTTGCAGCGTTGGATAAATCCATACACCATCGGCAGGCCCAGGCCAGTGCCCCCGGCCTTGTCTTTGGTGGTAAAAAATGGATCGAAAATCTTCTCGAGTATGTCTGTCGACATACCAATACCGGTATCCTTTACTTCCAGACAAACATAATCCCCGGGGTTAAGAGACTCCTCGCGTCTGACGCTCCTGCGATCCAAACTCATATTTTTCGTCTCGAATAATAAATCCCCCCCTTCGGCCATTGCATCGCGAGCATTCAGTGAGAGATTGATCATGGCATCTTCGAAGCTACCCTCATCGATATCCACCATCCATAAATCCTCGGCCAGAGACATTTCCACCTTCACCTTTGCCGTCAGGGACTTGCTGATAAGATCTCTCATGCTCTCGAGCACCTCGTTGATATTCAGAGGGCTATGCTGTTCCGGTGATTGCTGGGAAAACTTGAGCATACGGCGGGTCAGCACCACTCCTCGAGTAGCCGCTTTTGCGACTCTGTCGAGTTGCTTCTGCATCGTGCTGCCGGGGTCGGCGTTGCGGCCTACCAGCTTGATATTGCCAAGAATAATGCCTAGCAAATTATTGAAATCGTGGGCGATACCGCCGGTTAATTCGCCGATGGCCTCCAGTTTCTGGGTCCGTCGAAGGTGCTCTTCCGCCCGTTTTCTACCGGTGATGTCGGTCCGAACGCCAACATATTCCTGAATAGCTCCCTTCTCATCGAGTAGAGGAATGAGCGTCGATTCAACCCAATAGAAGGAACCATCTTTAGCTCGATTGCGAATTTCGCCGCGCCATATATCGCCACTGGCGATAGTGCTCCACAATTGTTTAAAAAATTCTGCTGAATGGAAGTTGGAATTAATAAATCTATGATGTTGTCCCAATAATTCTTCCGATGAATATCCTGAGATTTCACAGAATTTTTCATTGACATAAGTAATCCTGCCGGCAATATCCGTTCTGCTCACGATCGCGTGATGATCGAGCACATATTTCTGATCTTCCAGATCCCTTATATTTTTTGCCAGAGCTTCTTGTTCCAGCTTGCGCTCGGTAATGTCGGTGTGAGTGCCGATCATGCGCAGGGGTTTGCCATCCTCAGTGCGTGCGACAACGGTACCCCGGTCCAGTATCCATTTATAAGTGCCATCTTTGCATAGCACGCGGTGTTCATTCTCGTAATAGGGCGCCTCACCAACAAAATGCCTGTTTACATCTGCCATAACACGATCTTTGTCATCCGGGTGGATACGCTTTTCCCATTCGTTCAAGTCACTGCTAATTTCATCTTCATCGAAGCCCAACATATTTTTCCAACATTTTGAGAAGTAAACCTCATTGTCTTTTACATTCCAGTCCCAGACCCCGTCACGATTACCTTCCACGGCAAATTGCCAGCGGTCCTCGATCGCTTTCAGTTGTTGATCCGTCTTTGTGCGAGCATCGGTTTCATGTACAAGTTCACGCAGGGATGATTCCGCCAGCAATTGATTTTTGCGCGCCCACTGTGCAAGATAAACCAGGCCGGCAATCACAAACGACAGCGCGATTGCGCCGATCAACAGCAGGATGTTGGCAATTTCCGCTACGCCGACGTTCTGATTTGGGTACAGGGCCTGCCAAAAGGAAAGGGAGATAACTAAAGAGGCGATGCCAAAGGGTATGGGCAGCCAGGTCGGCAAACCCGTGGTCCTGCTTAATTCGGCATGCCAGGACAGCAACAGCAGCCCACTACCGACGAGC
>JADFMY010000058.1 GCA_022563685.1 Pseudomonadota bacterium
TCACTTTCTGGTTTGATGGGGGAATTCGATGAAGAAACTAATCAACACAATTCTGTTTACTGTCCTTAGTTTTACAGTGCTAACCGCATCGGCCGACAAAACCATTCTGGCGGGTGGTTGTTTCTGGTGTATGGAAGCCGATTTCGAAGCGCTCGAAGGGGTGAGCGACGTGGTATCTGGTTTTACCGGTGGGAGCGCGCCAAACCCAAGCTATCGGGGTGACCACACAGGTCATTACGAAGCGGTAGAAATAACCTACGATCCAACGGTGGTCAATTACCAGGGCATACTTGAGCACTATTGGGTCAACATAGATCCGTTCGATGATCGAGGTCAGTTTTGCGATAAAGGCCATAGTTATTTAAGTGCAATATTTGTCGACTCGGAGGAACAAAGGGCCATCGCGGAACAGTCGAGACAGGACGTGATTGACATGTTCCCCGGTCAAACAGTAATTACACCAGTACTCGATACGGCAACTTTTTATTCCCTCAAAGGCAAAGAGAGTTACCACCAGGACTATTACAGGAACAATCCAGTCCGATACAAGTACTATCGCTGGGGATGCGGCCGCGACAAACGCCTGAAGCAAATCTGGGGTGATCGGGCAACGCATTAAATGTTAGTATCGCCATTTTTCGTACCGACAGGATTCAACAATGGGATGCCAATATTTTCAAGCCTGCGACCATGGCGCCGGTACTTTCACTATTGGCCTGCCAAAGCTGACTTTTGGCCGTGGATGCCTGAATGAAGCGGGCGTTCGTGCGGCAGCACGAGGTATGTCGCGAATTGTCCTGTTCACCGATCCGTTTTTAAAGGACGGTCCCTATGTGGCGGTTGTGCAAAAGTCGCTTCAACAGGCTGGAATCGATTCAGCTATATTTTCGGAAATCCGCATCGAGCCGGACGATACCAGTGTAAAGAACGCTGCGGAATTTATCGCACAGGGTAATTTCGACGGCGTGGTTTCGGTCGGCGGTGGCTCGGTTCTGGATACCGCCAAGGCGGCGATGGTGTATGGTCTTTACCCGGCCGATTTCCTGGATTATTTCCCGCCGCCATTAGGGCAGGGTAAGCCGATTCCCGGGCCTCTGTTGCCGCACCTGGCCTGTCCGACCACATCGGGGACCGGATCGGAATGCACCTCGATGTCGGTAATTCGCATCAATGATTTGAATACCAAGTTTGTACTCGGCAACCCCCTGTTATTGCCCGATGAAGCGCTGGTCGACCCGGCTTGCTGTGATAGTCTGCCGGCAAATATCGTAGCCTCAACCGGATTCGATCTGCTCAGTCATGCGATTGAGTGCTATACCGCTAAAGCTTATACGCGTTGGGCTACAGTTGACGATCCACTCAAACGACCTTTTAATCAGGGCGCGAATCCGTGGAGTGACCTGGCGGCTACTCGTGCGCTGGAAATAGTGGGCGAATTTATAGAGCGGGGTGTTAACGACGCCGGCGATCACGAGGCCCGCGATCAACTGATGTGGGGCGCCACGCTTGCGGGCATGGCGTTCGGTAATTCGGGTACGCATCTGCCACACGCGCTTTCTTATGGCGTCACGCATTTGATGCGCGATATCACCACCGATGATTATGCGGTGGAATCTCCCTTTATCCCCCATGGCATCAGTGTCATCGCATCGGCGCCGGCGATATTTCGTTACACCGCAGCGGGTGCGCCGGAAAGGCATCTCGAAGCTGCCAATAGTCTCGGGGCGAATGTCGGGGACGCCGGGCATGATGAAGCCGGCGAAGTGGTTGCTGGGCGTATTATCGAGCTAATGGAAAAAACCGCTATGCCTAACGGCATAGGCGACCTGGGTTTTGGCGAAGCTGACGTTAAACCGCTGGCTGCCTCAACAATACGCCAGGGACGTGCGATCGCCAATGCGCCACGCGAGACTAATTTGCAGGATATCGAGAATATATATGCCGCCGCGATTAGTTACGCCTAGCCATTTCGGTATCGTCGACCTGCGAACTGGAATCCGTATCAGACAGCATCGTCGAGACTAGAGGCACCAGAAAAACAAAACAGGCGATGAGAAAAAACAGGCCACCGATCAAGCCCAGCATATCACCCGCTCGAACGCTAGTAGCGATAAAGAAAAACGCAGAAAAGACAAACAGGACCCATCCTGAAAACTGGTAAAGACGTTGCATGCGAGGCTCATTTAGACTCATTGGATATTCCAGACGTAACAAATTTAATCATGATACTTTATGCAAGCAGCCTGTAAAATGATTATTTGTCTAACCATTAACCTTTGGAGAATAGATGTACAACGAAACCCTGATAAATCAAATACGCGAGCGTTTCTGCCATGTCGATACCTGCCCATATCAGGGGTCGCGGGTATATTTTGAAAACGCGGGCGGTTCACTGACCCTCAAATCCGTAGTAGAAGTCAATACCAGGTTGGCTGGTATTCCAGATAATCAGGGCAGGGATAATCCTGCGTCACACGAACTGGTACGTATTATCGATCAGTCACGTGAAGATATGCGCACGTTTCTCGGGGTCAGCGAAGGCCCGGTTTTCATCGGTGAGAGTGGTACCGAACTGCTATTTCGTCTGGTATGCGCCGCGGTACTGGGCACCCCCGCGGGTGGAAACGTGGTGGGCAGCACGCTGGAGCATCCCGCCACGGTGAGTGCCAGTAAACGCTGGTGCAAAATAGCCGGTAAGCAATATCGTGCGGTGGTGCACGATAATGATTCTGCAACGGTAACCGCGCAGGATTACCGCGCGGTGGTTGACGGCGATACGCGCGTCGCGACCATTATTCACACCAGTCCGGTAACAGGTATCTCGGTGGACGTGAAAGCGGTCGTTAAGGTCATCCGAGAAGTATCACCCGAGTGCGTGATCATCGTCGACGGTATTCAGCACGCGCCCCACGGTGATCTGCATGTGGATGATTACGACATCGATGCCTATGCAATATCGGCCTACAAGGTGTTTTCCAGGCACAACTATGGATTCGCCTGGGTATCACCGCGACTGAGCACCTTGCCGCACGATCATCTGGACGCTACCCCGGACGACTTCTGGGAGCTCGGCACGCGCGATACCTCGGAATTCGCCTGCTTCTCCGAAGTGGTCAATTACCTCGACTGGCTCGGCTCGCAATTTACCGATTCAGAGAGTCGACGCCAACGAATACTGGCTGCCGGCAGGTCAATACACGACCAGGAAGTCGGGTTGGTCGATATCATGATTAACGGCGCCGATGGGCAAAAAGGCCTGTGCGATATGCCCGAAGTTACGGTCATTGGAGGGCACGATAATAGTCAACGTGAGGGACTGGTATCGCTTTATATCGAGGCTATCCCCTGCGCTGATGTGGTGAGGCAGTTAAACCAACAGGGGGTTCGTACCCATGTGCGCAAGAATGATTATTTTTCGGGCAATATCCTCGAACCACTCAATCGGCCAAGCTGCGTGCGGGTCTCGATGTGCCATTACAATACCAGCACGGAAGTCATTCAATTTTTGCAGGCACTGGAATCGATTATTACCCTCGTGGCTAACAAAAACCGATCACGCGGTTCCGGGTACCGAACTCGATATCGCAATACTGGCTAAGCCTCATCGGGCAAATGCCGGATCGCGATGCCCCGATTTACCGGTGCTGCGTCAATACCGGCTGGCTTATTTAAGGAAGGTCTGATTTATTCAGGCCTTCCCGCAGTACATGGATGTGCTGCCAAAATCGATGCCGCTAAGGCATTGATTTTGTGAGACAAATGAAAATCACATTTTTCGTTTGTCGTCCTCTGAGAATTCATGGATGAATTATTCAGAGGTTCCTTACTTAATATGGCGCATAATCAAGGTCGATCCAGTAGGGTTGATGATCTGATCCCTGGGCTTGTTCGTCAATCCTCGCTCCGAGTATCCGTTTTTGCATCGACTCATCGACAAAGGCATAATCAATGCGAATTCCCCGGGTTTCACCGGAAGGAGTTGTGTCTAGATAGGTGGTCCCTTCATCTTCCCCATGCCCTGTCGCAACCCAGGTATCGATAAAATCTTCTTTGGAAGAAATTCGGCCGAGATCCCCATCCATTGGACCGACCAGATGGTCGTATTCAGGGTCTTTGTATTCCAGGTTAAAATCCCCCAGTAAAACGAAAGACTCCGGCATCGGAGGCGGGCTGGAATCCTCTTCCCATAATGTATGTCCGTGAGCCTCCCAGACGGATTGTGAATGAGGCCCGGTCCAGGCGCCACCTTCGGCAGGTGCACTACGAATGGTATTACGAATGGAGTTGATTTGTGCGACACGATCTAGTTGAGAACGAGCGCCCAAATGGGCGTTATATATTCTCAATGCACCATCATTCTGAAGTTTTACGACACCTTCAAAAACCCCTACGACCATGTTATGGCGTTGACGTAGGGCTGATTTTGGCAGCGGGAAAAGCCGGGTAGACAGGATCGGTGTTTTCGACAGAATCATATTACCGAACTGTCTGCGAATATTTTTTATACTGCCATCAAGCTCGGATTTGCTTCCATCATTTTAATGGCTTGCGGCAACACCACATACCACATGGCTTGAAGAGCTGTCATGCCGGTTGCACGAGCCGCTTCGCTCTGGCCACGAGGCACAGCCTCGATAGCACTACGGATAATTTCAGCGACATAGGTCGAAGTATACAGGCTGAGCGCTATAACAGCCGCAGTAAAAGCCTCAAACTGCAGCCATGAAACTCCAGTTGATGGCAGCATAAAATAGACGAAATAGAGGTGTATAAGAAACGGTGTGCCGCGTAAGGAATGGATATAAATGCCAAGTGGATAGGTAACCAGTTTATTTTTCAAAGTCCTCAGCATGCCAACGACAGCTCCGAGCAGGCTACCGCAGAAAATGGTGACTAAGGAGATTTGAAAGGTTATCCATAAGCCTTCCAGCAGGAACGGTATGGTTGATTTAATGACTTCGTACATGGTTCCCGCTCTTCTAAACCGTTGCCGTTCCGCCGAGGCGGCGTTGTGCAAACACTGATACCTGCAACATGATGGTGTAGATGACCAGGTAACAGGCGGCAACCGTCAAAAACCCCTCGTTCGGCATCAGGCGTTCGTTGAGGATGACCAGGCCGGCTCCGAATAGCTCGAATACACCAATAAAGCTGACCAACGAACTGTCCTTGATCAGTACGGAGTCTGCCCCAGTAAAGGCGATGCGACCCTGGCAAAGGCCTGTGGTAAAACGACATGTCGCATACGTTGTAGATATGTCATGCCGACGGATTGGGCGCCTTCGATCTGTCCTTTTGAGATGGACTCGATGCCGGCACGGATAATTTCACTCATAAAGGCGCCTGCATTCAGACCAAGCGCGATGATGCCGCCTTCGAGTTCGTCCAGGCGGCGGTCGAGTAGGGGTAATGCCGGTAAGGTGAAATAGATCAGATAGATCTGGATCAGTAACGGGGTCGAACGGATTACCTGTACATAACCGGCGGCAGGGCGCCATAAAAGGGGATTGTGTGACATTCTCATGAGGGCGACAATGGTGCCGACTGTGAGTGCAATCACCAGAGCAACCAGGGAAATCCAGGCGGTTGAACCGAGGCCACTTGCGAATTCCGGCAGGTACTGGGCGACGACTCGGTAGTTATAGAAATCGAGAATCCAGTCCACTTCCTAGCCCTGCTGTAATATATGGTTTTACTATTCTATCATCCATTAAAAAAATCCGTGGACGCTGGCAAACTGCCAGTGCCCACGGATTCACATTAATAGATACAACTGATTTAGTGGTCTTTTTTCCAGCCTGGACCGCGCATCCAGTAATCGGCCAGTTCCTCCAGGCGTCCATCATTGCGGATCAGCATGAAATAATTGTCCATCCAGCGCAGCAGATGAGTTTCTTCCGGGCGTGTGGCAAAACTCAGGGGCCAGCGCTTTGGAGCGCCATCGAGTATGTGGAAGTCTGTGTAATCAAGCATATATCCGGAGGCCGATGCGAAATCATTGATACCTGCATCGACACGGTCAGCAGCTACGGCCTGTGCCACCGCGGCGCCACCGCCTGCAAACTCTTTTATTTTCGAGTCAGGACACTTCGTTTTCAACAGACCCACGTTACTGCTGCCCTGTACGACACCGATGGACACCCCAGGCTGGCAAGCATCCTGCCATTTCTTGAATGACTGGGTCTTTTTCGAATAAAGAACCACATCACTGTACAGGTAGGGCTCGGTAAAGCTCAATACCAGTGTACGCTTGGCAGTAGGAGTCATATCGGCAGCCAGGAAATCAGCCTTCTTTGAATTTACCGCCGGAATCAACCCCTTCCAGTCGTAATCTAACAGTTTGAGTTCGACACCCATGTCTTTTGCCATCATCTTGACGATTTCGATGGCAAAACCGGTACGCTCACCGTTCTTGTCGATAAAGCTCACGGGTGGACCTTGCGTCTGAACAGCAACGCGAAGTTCGCCTCGTTTGACAATATCTTTTACTACGTCAGCCGATACCGATTGGGCGAGCAAGCTCAACCCTAGCGTGCATACAGCCAATCCTAATAGTTTGCTAAATTTCTTCATATTCCCCGTCTCCTGTTGATCGTTGTGTTTGGTACTTGATGATTGATAGTAATTTGGCGCTTTCTTTAGTGTCACTTCTATTTTTTCGTATTCAGTCATATACCAGGTAAAATAATTGGTCTATACCAAAGCCAAATCTAGCGCTTAGGGAAGGTCGGATTTATTCAGACTTTCCCGCAGTACATGGACAGGTTTTTGCTCCTGCAAAACCTGCATTTCCCACATCCTTGTGGGTCATGTGCTGCCAAAATCGATGTCCCTAAGGCATTGATTTTGTGAGATAAACGAAAATCACATTTTTCGTTTGTCGTCCTCTGAGAATTCAAGGATGAATTATTCAGAGGTTCTTTAGATTATCTGACTGAGAAATAATTGTGTTCTTTCATGCCGCGGGTTATCGAAGACTTCTTCCGGTGTGCCTTCTTCAATAATTTCACCATAGTCCATGAAGATAACGCGATCCGCTGCCTCGCGTGCAAAACCCATCTCATGCGTAACCACAACCATCGTGGTGCCGTCAGCGGCTAATTCTTTCATCAGGTCGAGAACTCCCCCGACCGTTTCCGGGTCAAGTGCAGACGTCACTTCATCGAAAAGCATAACCTTGGGCGTCATCGCCAGCGAGCGGGCGATCGCTACGCGTTGTTGCTGGCCACCGGACAACTCACTTGGGTAGTTATGTCCCCTGTCACTGATACCGACCCGTTCGAGCAGCTTGTGACCGATGTCCGCGGCTTCCGATTGCGAGCGTTTGAGTACGACCATTTGTGGCATTGTAATGTTTTCCAGAGCCGTTTTATGTTCGAACAGGTTGAAATGCTGGAACACCATGCCAACATCCTGACGTAATTTGTTGTGGTTTGTTTTAGGGTCGGTTAGCTCAACGCCATCGATGACGATAGAACCGCTATCGACGGGTTGTAAACCATTCAGTGCCCGAAGAAACGTACTCTTGCCCGAACCACTGGGCCCGATGACGACCAGAACTTCGCCCTTATCGACATGGTTTGTAACATTTTTGAGTGCCTGTATGGGTGGGCGCCCGGGAATTTTAAAGGTTTTACTGATATCCCTGACCTCAATAACAGGTGTTTGGCTTGGCATGTAGTAACTCCCCTATGGTGTTATCCCTATTAGGATTGTGCAGGGCTTGCTGCCGCTGAGACACAGATATCGATGGCATCGTGGCGCCAGAATTCCTGATCGAGCTCAATGACCTCGTTAAACTGATCGAGAATGGCTCTCGAAAGATAAAGGCCTGGTGTCCCGACTACGACCCCCAGTGTTTTGGCGGGTATTTCCGGTAATGCGGTTGGGCGCATATTGATTTGTGTCCGGTGTTCAATAATGCCGAATTTTTCTGCCATTAAATCAGTCATAGATTGATCCAGGGGATAATCCAGAAGACCTGGGCAGCGCTTTGCCTTGACATGAATTTGTTCGACCAGAACCGCTCGGCCATCGACTGTTCGCAGGCGGTTGATGATATATATGGGGTCACCCACTGCACAACCCAGAAGAGTGCTGAGCCATTTAGACGCCGCCACCTCCTGTTTGGACAGGATTGTCGTGCCGGTTACTCGCCCCTGGCTGGAAATGCTTTCAGTAAAACTGGTATTGGCTGTCGGATCGTAATAAACGCGTGGCGGGGATACAAACCACCCGCGACGTTCCTCACGAAAAATCAGGCCTTCGGCTTCCATTCTGGACAATGCCTGCCGAACGGTAACCCGGTTTATTGAAAATTCATTAGATAAAGCCCGTTCCGGGGGGAGTTTGGTGCCTGGCGCCAATGATCCTGACTCAATCAGCGAGGCAAAATGATCCCTGAATCGCATGTAGTACGGAATCCTTCGATCCCATGATTTTCGGGTCTCTCCTGGTATCGACCAGTGAATCGTTTGTGGTATAGTCCAGGCACTATTCATCCACCAACTCTACGATTTACAGTCTCACATGTCAATTAAGCTAGCCGGAAAAATCCTTAGCAAAGGCAGGGGCCTTGAGCCAATGATAATTTAATGACTTCCTATGCGCTGACTTTGATCGGTAATGCAGAATCGGCACCCCTGGAACCCATTCACATCGAGCAGGTTTTCCAGTGCCTGGACTTGCCGGCTGAGACAGACTGGCTCGCGGAAAGGGAGGCCTGTGATCTTTTTATCGATTCCCGCTTAAGTACTGAGGCTATCACCAGGAAGGCCAGGGATGTTTTAGCCGGGTCTTCTATCGATGCTGTTTGCACGCTCAATCAAGGGCGGCGAAAGAAACTTCTTATTTCTGATATGGATTCCACGGTTATCGACCAGGAATGCATCGATGAACTGGCTGATGCCATAGGTCTAGGTTTGCAAATACGTGAGATAACTGCCTCTGTTATACGGGGAGACATCAGCTTTTCCGAAGCCCTGCGCAAACGTCTGGGGTTGATGAAAGGAATGGATAAAAAAATTCTGGAAAACGTCTATGAGCAGCGTATCTCGCTGAAAACAGGCGCACGGACGCTGGTTCAGACTATGCGTCATCACGGGGCTTATTGTATCCTGGTTTCTGGCGGGTTCACTTATTTCACCAGCCGTATCGCGGCTCGATTAGGCTTTCACGACCATCAGGGTAACGAGCTAATTTTTCACCATGGAAAGTTGACCGGAGAAGTCCAAAATCCTATTCTGGGAAGCTCTGCAAAGCTAAAGACCTTAATAACTTTATGTGACGAAAAAAGTTTAACGCCCTCTGATGTTCTTGCAGTTGGTGACGGGGCTAATGATATTAAAATGATCCAGGCAGCCGGGCTGGGTGTGGCTTTTCATGATACGGGCAGCCTCAGAAAACAGTCCAATGCCTGTATCGACTATGGTGACCTGACCGCTCTTTTGTATATTCAGGGGTTCCGTAAGTCGGAATTCGTGCTGACATAAATGACGATCCTCAGGGTAATAATGATCGCGCCTTGTCAGGCGTAAATATCCTGGTAAGTCTCACGCAATACATTCTTCTGTACCTTGCCCATCGCATTGCGTGGCAATTCAGCGATGAAAAATACTCGTTTCGGTATCTTGTAGTTGGCGAGTTCACTCGTTAATGCCGTGCTGATACTGGACTCGTCCATTTCCGCATCGCCCCGCCTTACCACAATGGCGGTGACGGCCTCGCCAAAATCGACGTGTGGCAGGCCTATGACCGCGGATTCGGCTACCCCATCGAGCCGGTCGATATGCATCTCGATTTCCTTCGGGTAGACATTGTAGCCACCGGAGATGATCAGGTCCTTGCTACGGCCGACAATATGCAGGTAACCCCGGTCGTCGACCCTGCCGAGATCGCCGGTGATGAAGAAACCATCCTCGCGAATCTCTGCCGCGGTCTTTTCGGGCATCTGCCAGTAACCCTTGAATACATTGGGTCCACGGACCTCGATCATGCCAATGTTTTCAGCCGCCAGTTCGAGCGGCTGGTTTGCCTCGGGGTCGGTGATACGAATCTCAACCCCGTCTAAAGGAAAGCCGACGCTTCCAGGTACGCGCTCGCCACTACAGGGATTGGAGGTAATCATGTTGGTTTCGGTCATACCGTAGCGCTCCAGTATCACCCTGCCGGTACGATTGCTAAAAGCCTGGTGGGTTTCCAGCGTCATCGGTGCGGAGCCGGAAATAAACAGGCGCATTTGCGCCACCCGGCTGGCGTTGAAAGCCTCGAGTGCCAGCAGTCGTGAGTAATAGGTAGGCACGCCCATCATTACCGAACACTGCGGCAGCATTTCCAGAACCTGTTTTACGTCAAAGCCGGTAAGAAAACGCATCGATGCACCGGCAACCATCACCGTATTGATCGCGACAAACAGCCCGTGGGTGTGAAATATCGGCAGCGCGTGAAGCAAAATGTCGTCCTGGCTGAATTCCCACAGGCGGGCGAGAGATTTGGCATTCGATGCCAGATTCCCATGCGTGATCATCGCACCCTTGGCGCGCCCGGTGGTTCCGGAAGTATAGAGAATTGCGGCCAGGTCATCGGCTCGACGTGCGAGCGTAGAAAATTCCGACGCGCTCTGTTGCAGTCGTTCAGCCCAGGTTCCTGCGGTGCCGTCCGCTGTCAGTGTTTCCAGGTGTGTATTCGTGGTTTGCGCCACGGGGAGCAAGTCGTCTTTGGCCTGGGTTCGACAGATAAACAGGGTGGGGCAGGCATCGTTCAGGAAGTATTCAACCTCGCGTGCGGTATAAGCCGTGTTGAGTGGAAGAAATACCGCGCCGGCCCGAATGGTGCCCAGATAAAGTGCTACCGCGGCGACGCTCTTGTCGATCTGGGCAGCGACGCGATCACCCGCCTGCACTCCCAGTGCGCTTAAAGCATTAGCCACGCGCGCGGATTCGACCTGTAACTCGCCATAGTTGGTACCCCTGCCATCGACCAGGCGCAGGCAGGGTGCAAGCTCCGGCTGCCCGTTAAATAATGTGTCAAACAGCAAGTTAGTCACGTCAATCTACTCTCGACAAAACGATTACGCACCCTTTAGCAGGTTGCGTACACTGCGCGAAGCGGTCACCAGCCCTTTTTCGACGCAGGCCTCGTGGTTGCGTTCGATATGGTCGAGATCGTAATGGTAATTCACCATAATGCCCGCCGACTGTTTGAGCGCACGCTCGGAGAGATCGGCGCCCCAGTTGATACGATCCAGCGACGATCCATTACCGATATGAAAACGCGCTACCGGGTCCAGCGGCATACCCTTATATTTTTCGTTGATCAGGTAGTGCGCGGTGAGTGGAAGCAACAGCTTTTGCGCAGCTTCGTTGATCTTGGGGTCATCCTGCCAGCCAGGGTGATCGATCAACGCGAGTGCAGAGCGGGTATTCTCGGTGAGCGTTTCATCGGTATGCGAGCGTAACCAGTCTAACAATCCAGACACAGGCGATAGCGTGACAAATCGCTTTAACCCGGGTAATTCCTGCGTCAATTCGGATGCGACCTGTTTGATTAAAAAATGGCCGAACGACACCCCGCGCAGACCTGGCTGGCAGTTCGAGATCGAGTAAAATACCGCCGTACGTGCTTGCTCCACTGCATCGGGCTCTCTATTTTCGTCGAGCAACTCCGCAATGGTCGCGGGTGTATCACGGGTGAGTGCCACTTCGACGAAAATCAAAGGGTCGTTTTCGAGTGCTGGGTGGAAAAAAGCGAAGCAACGCCGGTCTGAAGGATTCACGCGTCGCCGCAGTTCCTCCCAGCCATTGATTTCGTGAACCGCTTCGTAGCGGATAATTTTTTCCAGCAATTGCGCCGGCGTATTCCAGTCAATTTTCCCCAGTACCAGAAAACCGCGATTGAACCAGGTGCCGAACAGGTGTCTGAGATCGTTGTCGACGGCCTTCAGTTCCGGTTCTGCTTCAAGATGTGGGAACAGCCCTTCGCGTAGCGCGACCAGCGCGGCAGTGCCGCCGGGGGCGAGGTTCAAACGCCGAAACAATTGCATGCGTTTCGGTTCGACGGTCAGGATTAAGCGTTTTAATGTTTCAGGACTTTGCTCTTTCGCGTAAGCAGAGCTTGCTGCTTCCACCGCTGCTGGATCCGGCTGATATCGGCTCGCCAGTGCGCGATAAAATTCCAGCCGGGGTCCATCATCGAGAGTACGAAAAGAATCCAGTATGCGTTGCGCCCTGACTACCCCGGATGCCTCTCCCTTGCTGGAAAGCAGGGTATCGCACCAGGTGATGAGTGTTTCGGCATCGGCCGCGGTATCGTCCCCGGGACCAAATAATCCCAGGCTCCGCTCGGAGAAGGAGGATAATAAATCCTGTAACAGGCTGAGGCGGCTCATGGTATACACCTCATCGGGGAACCCGTTTTCCAGATAAACAGTTTAGCTAGCATTAACCAGGTCTCCCAGTGGCTCACGACACAACATCATAGTGCGGATGAAAGCACGAAATTGCTTGCGCTACCACTAATTGTAGTCAAGTTGCAGACCGGATATTGAAAAATATAGATCAGGTTTAGTAAGGATTGACTGTAGCAGCAGGCTAATTCGAGAGCTGAACCCGGTTTGCAGAATATTACCGGTAACTGACGTCACCGAAGTTCGCTTTTTGAAAAGAATAGTGGAATACTTGATCGGAGCAGTCATAGCTTAACTTCCCGACAGTTGCATAAATATCGCGTTGGATATCCAGTTAACCTTTATACCTAAAGGCTTTAAAAGCAAAAACCCGGTGGTAGCTGGAGTTCACCTCAGGTGAGTTCCAGCAGGCACTAAAATAAACCCGTTTTGAAGGCTCCTGACAATAAAAAACGGTCCCCGAAATGGTAAAATTGGAGGTTACTACAGCCTTTCAATAAACCAACGGAAACCGTTCGCATGAAGTGTAGCAAAGCCAGCATATATCGTAAAACCCATCGCATCCCAGAGATCCGTTTCGAGGATCAGCGCCTGACCTCGTTCGCCGGATTAATTCTGTTCCAGTCATTGTTCACGCGCATTGGGTTGAAGAAAAAACTCTCGAACTGTTTTCAATATTTGAAGGTCAGTCCGATTTTTAGTCATGATTTCACGGTCATGCTATTGATTGTTCATCTGCTGCTGGGTTATCGGCAACTTCAGGACATACGCTACTATCGGGATGATCCGGTGGTGCGTCGCCTGCTGGGCGTCAAGCGCCTGCCCGATGTGGCCACTCTAAGCCGCAGCCTGGCGGGGATGGATGCACGGAGCGTGGAAAAGCTGCGCCGACTCAACCGCCAACAGGTATTGCAGCGCATTGAGGATCTGGGATTGGCCCGTATCACGCTCGACTTTGACGGCTCGGTGCGGTCGGATACAATCGCAGGAAGAAAGGGCAACGCAGCTATTATCCGCTGTTTTGTACCATCGCCCAGACCGGCCAGGCGCTTGATGTCTGGCACCGACCGGGTAACGTGCACGATTCCAATGGCGCCGAGGCCTTTATTCTGGCCTGTATCCACGAAATCCGGGCCATAGCGCCGCGGGCCATCATCGAAGTGCGGATGGACAGCGCTTTCTTTTCGGATGCGATCGTTGGCCGACTGGAAAACGAGGGAGTTGAGTTCACCATCAGTGTGCCTTTCGAGCGATTCGCTAAACTGAAGTGTATCGTAGAGGGACGTAAACGCTGGCGCCACCTGGATCAGCGGCGCCACTTTTTCGAAATGCGATGGAAGCCCAATAGCTGGCAAAGAAAACAACGGTTTGTTTTCATTCGTACCCGCAACCGTAAACAGCACAAAGAGCCGCTGCAACTGGATATGTTCATTCCTTATGAGTATGGCTATGACTTCAAGGTCATCGTCACCAACAAATGCCTTAGCGCCAAAAAGGCGTTGGCCTTTCACAATGGTCGCGGTAGCCAGGAAGGTATTTTCGCCGAGTTGAAATCGCAGGCGCAGATGGACTACATTCCAACCCGTCGTCAGGCCGGTAACCAGGTTTACCTACTCGCGGCCATGCTGGCGCATAACCTCAGTCGGGAAATGCAGATGGTGGCTAATAACCGGCAACGTGGTACCACCGAGAAACGTGCGCCATTGTGGCAGTTCATCCAGCTCGGTACGTTACGACGTAAACTGATTCAACGCGCCGGTCGGTTGACCAGGCCTCAACGAAAACTCACGTTGACGATGAGCGCAAATACGACCGTGAAATCAGAGTTGTTGCATTACCTGAACGCGCTTAATCAAGCAGCATGATTTCGATTTGGCCAGAATTTATGCAATGATTGGGTAAATTCAGCTAACGCCTGGCTGTGGGGTGGCCTGCGCAGCAGGACATCCCACACGAGCCATTTGTTAGCGGTTTACTTGCGCTGTTTTTCAAGTGCTTCTGCATACTTCTTGCCTGATACAATGCAACCAATAATTTGAAAATATAAACTTAGGTGGTCAACAAACTCCTTTATTTTGGCGTATGGTGTTTTCCTTAAATCAGCCTCTTTAAATACCCATTTTCTAGCTGATCCTGCACCATGTATCTCTGCTGTACGATAATTGTTGTTTATAAACGTAATAAATTCACTCATCCACTCAATATCTTCTTTTGGCAACTGTACGACCATTTTGGAAACGGGAAGAAACATTGCCTCCTGTTTTAACGCGATTTTTTTGAAAGCTTTTAGTTTGCTTTTAGCTTTATCAAAATCCTTATGACTCTCAGGGTGTCCCGCTTTCACAACTAGATTCATGAACTTGTCAAAAAATGACCTGTACACAGCAATAAATTGAATCCATTTATTATGGAATGTAAATATTTCGATTAAATCATTTCTGCCTTTGAGCCTCTCCATCTCTCGTATAGTTACAAACATATTAAAAAGACAAAGCTTTAGATCAATAGCTATAAAATATATTCCTCGATCAATATTATAATAATTGTCAAATGCATCCGTTATGGAAAGTAGTGACACTCCAAATCCATACGTATAACAGAGGCCATCTAAGTCTCTATCAAATTCATCAGCCCCATCTCGGGAATCAAAATCATATTTCTTAAGCACTACTTGTCCTTATTGACCGCTAACGCAAAGCTGTGGGGTGGCCTACGCAGCAGGGCATCCCGCACGAGCGTTTTGTTATGCACTTTATAATCAAAATTCACTCACTGGCCAGAATATGTAACCGGAAAAATATTTGCCTCTTTCGGGATTGCCCAAAAAGACAATTGAACCGCCCCGGGTTTGTCGGAGACTCCATTTCTTGAGAGGATGGAGCAATGAAAACAATGAAAAGATATTCCCCGGTAGAGCGGGAGCGAGCAGTTCGATTAGTATTTGATCAACAACATCAACACAGTTCCCAGTGGTCGGCGATTGAATCGATTGCCAGTAAAATAGGCTGCACACCGGAAACACTGCGTCGATGGGTGAGACAAACAGAAACTGATCAAGGTAAACGTAGTGGCATCAGTTCGACGGATCGTGATCGACTCAAAGCACTGGAACGTGAAAATCGTGAGTTGAAACAAGTCAATGACATACTGCGTAAAGCAGCGGCTTTTTTCGCCCAGGCGGAGTGCGGTCGGCAGCCGCTGCTGCGCCGAGTCAAATAATGGTGTCATTTATCGATGAACATCGGGGTGAACATGGGGTCGAGCTGATCTGCAAGCAGTTGCCGATTGCCCCATCAACGTACTACGCGCATAAATCACTTGAGGCAGATCCAGAACGAGCCTCTGATCGAAGTAAACGAGATCGATGGCTTGAGATCGAAATTCAGCGCGTCTGGGATGAGAACAAGCAGGTGTATGGGGTTCGCAAGCTCTGGCGTCAGCTGAAGCGGGAAAATATAGCAGCGGCCCGCTGCACCGTGGAACGCCTGATGAAACGGCTTGGCATTGAGGGTGTCAGACGCGGTGCGAAGTGCTGGACCACCATCAGTGATGATGCACTGGATCGTCCGGCTGATCTGGTCAATCGGCAGTTTGTCGCGACCCGGCCAAATCAGCTTTGGGTGGCCGACATCACCTTTATTGCCACCTGGTCGGGCTTCGTCTACGTGGCTTTTATAATTGATGTCTTTGCTCGTCGTATCGTGGGTTGGCGCGTTAGTCGGTCGTTGAAGACAGAGCTGGTGCTTGACGCACTGGAACAGGCGTTATGGTCACGCACCCCTATCGAGGGCTTAGTCCATCACAGTGACCGGGGTTGTCAGTACCTGTCGATCCGATACAGCGACAAACTGGTGGAGGCTGGAATTGATGCATCGGTCGGCAGTGTTGGTGATTCCTACGACAATGCCCTGGCTGAGACCATCAACGGATTGTACAAAACTGAAGTCATACGGCACCGTGGACCCTGGAAAAATATCGACGAAGTCGAATACGCAACTCTGGATTGGGTGGACTGGTTTAATCATCGACGCATTCTGGAACCGATTGGAAATATTCCACCGGCTGAATACGAGCTGATGTATTATCGGCAAATTGAAGAGTCATCCGAGGCGGCATGACTCACACAAACGAGTCTCCGGAATTCCCGGGGCGATTCAGTTCCTGAAAGTGGTGTCTGCTATTGCTTTCAATAAAGCTCGCATAACCGAATGCTTGTTCTGAAAGACGTTTCTCAATCTCTTTGAAGGAAGACTGGTAGAGCAGATAAATGACGACACTCATGATGCACAACGCCACCAGGCCCATAACAAACAGAATCGATATGAAGTGTCTTCTATCAACTTTATTTTGTCTAATAAGATCAATATCTTTAATAGAGCCGAGTGAAATGTATTGGCCCCAGCGTGCCCAAAGCCATACGGCCAGAAGGAAGACAAAGATGCCAGTGCCAAGCAGCCAGTACATCCCGGTTAAATCAGGGGTGTTTGAAGCTGGAGCCAGCCACTTGCTGGAAAGCGCTCTAAATTCCGCTGTACCCATGAACTGTTTTAGATTCTCATTGAGAACCTGGTGTAGATCACTCAAATCCTTGCGTACCGCAATTGCCCTGTAACCCACTCTTAACGGCTGACCTATGGATTTGATCTTTTCGTGTAACCACCTGTTCCTGGGGTCGTTCAAGGTCACACTCTGAGGATAAGCAAAAGCATCGATGCGCTGTTCAAACAGTGCGGCCAACATTTCTGAAAAAGTGTCGAATACGATGAATTTGACCTTGTTCATTTTCTCGACGTCCCTGACTGCAAGACTGTCTTTGCGAACTCCCAGGGTATAGCCGCTCAAATCTTCAGCACTAAAAAATGTTGTATTTTCAAGCGTCGTGAATATAGAGATTTTGGAAAATTCAATGGGTTTTGAAAATAACGCAAATTTCTTGCGATCTTCGGAAATCCCCAAATTGGGAATGATATGCGCCTTGCCTTGTTTGAAAAGGTCAAGTGCTTCAGTCCAGTTGAGAGGAAGGTAACGAATGTTGAGCCTGGCGCGCTTTGCCACAGCGTTTAATACTTCAATAGCAAACCCCGATGGCCTGCCTTTTGCGTCGCTTGTGTAGTAGGGCGGGAAGTGTGTGGGATGGACCGCAATAATTTCGTCAGGAATGCCCCCGGTCTCTTGCGCGTATGATGTTTGAATTACCCCGAGTGCCAACAATATGAAGAATATCCTGGCCAGGACAGGTTGAACGACCTCTTTTGGAAAGGATAAGTATTTAGTCGTCCATGAAAAACCTGGTTTCTGGTTTACTCGCTTGTCATTTTCCATCTGCCAGGCACCCAGGATTTCTTCATTCCATCGCTCAGTTGATCGCCATGGCTGGTGAGAGGGTATCTCTATTA
>JADFMY010000005.1:0-18339 GCA_022563685.1 Pseudomonadota bacterium
GTAAGGCCCCGCGACATGGCCATGGGGTCCGGAGACGATCTCCTGATGCACCTCCCGTTGGGCATCGTTCATGGTTTCTGACGTAAGCACTGGCGCACGGCTCATGGTTTTACTCCTTTATTAATGGCTCAAGCGGTGAAAAACGACTGCGTGAAGAAAAGACCCTGTCTGTGGCCGCACCGTGTCCGGGGACAACGATCCGCCCGCTCCGTGCCGCCACGGCAACGCTGTCATACCACCGCCGCCGCCCGCCCCGCTCCTCCCCTGCGATGCGGCGGCCCGTCCGGGATTCGCGCCGGATGGCGGGGGCTATTGCCAATCCCAGCCCCTCCTGCTTCAATTTCATTGCGGAATTCTTTCGTAATACTTGATTCTTCGGCAAGGAAAAAGGAGAATTTTAATCAGTTGCATGCAATATCTCTACGCCAGAAATTAAATCACCCGATGGCGGCGCCGGTGAATGGCGCCGGACAGCACTTACCACGAGTGTAAATTCACTGGGCGGAATATCTTCGCAGTGGGGAATTGGGAGGGAGAAGAATGGCGGAGAAATTCCAGGAAAAGCGGAGCGGTGACGAACGGCGGGAATCGGCCCGCCGCGGTACGGGTCCGGAACTCAGTATCGAGCAGATATACGACGGAAAGACGGACGCCGCCACGGCGGACAGCTTGCCCGGCGGCGAGCAGCGCGTAGTGGAGCTGCGCATGACCATCCGGCGTAAGGAAGACAAGGAACTTGACGATTTCCTCGCCGAAACGGGTACGGAATAGCCGCCCGGCCGACGCATAAGCGGCCGGGCGCAAACCGCCATCCAGCGGCGCGGCCCGACATGCTCCCCAAGCAACAGCCCCGACAGGGCGGTGACTAGCACCGGTGCCAAAAACTGGATTGCCGCCGCATCGCCCAATGGCATTCGGGTGATGGCGACATACATGAAGCAGGTGGCCCCGAACAGGGCCAGTGCCCGGATCAGTTGCAGGCCCGGGCGCCTTGCGCGCAGGAATTGCAGCGAGCGGGTCTTGATGCTGTAGGAGCAAAAGGTGATGACCGTGTGAAAAAAATAGCGCCCCCATAGCACCATGATGATGGGGACTTCGAGCGCGAGAAATTTCGCGAACGCATCCATGCCAGCCAACACCGTACCGGTGGCGATAATCAGCATAACGGCAACTACTGGAAAGCTGTGGTAGTCGTTCGAGTTTTGCATACAGGCGCCTGAAAAAGTGATCTACTGATGTTTGGAATCGCCTCTTCACCCAGACGCGTGGCCAAAGTTCGGCTTTATCGGTTAATTTCGGGGCTGCGAAGGCCATTGCCCGGTTTCCGCAACCTACATCGATGTTGAGGTAAAGCGAGTATAAAAGCTAAAATTTCAAATATCTAGCGGCCAACGGAATCTGGTTCTGATTATTGGAATCGGGCATTATTCTTCCTTCTGCCATATGATGAATATCGTAACATTTTAAACTTTTGGACAGAATTCTGGAATTCTGGGGACAGTATAGAATGGCACTAAGTTAAGCCCCTTCAGGGGACAGAGTTCTGGGGACACAATAGAATGGCACTAAGGTAATCTATTAATCTGGGTCAGATCACAATATTTCCTAATATAAGCAATTACTGTGTTCTGACCCCGATTATTATAACATTTTAAATAAATAGCAAAATTTCGAAATTGCGGGTCCATATATGACCCCATTTAGATTGATTTATGCAGTCGTATCAGGTCACCGGCATTTTTTCGAGCTGCGACTCTTTGTCCCGACGGATAATTTCCGTGGTGGAAATGCCTTTTGTGTAAGCCACCGTTCGTAATATGCCCATCTCGATGGGGACCTTGTAAAAATGCCTTCGCTGCTCATCAGAATAATCGTCACCATGTACTACTAGATCAATGTCGTACTTCGCGATCCAGGCGGGGTCGAATACCCACGGCGCGTTGTTAAATCCGGGGACAGTATACCTATTTACTAACTGTAAATCGGGGGACAGTATACCTATTTACTAACTGCCGACTTTCGCCTTGGAATAGGTATTCTGTCCCCGGAATTCCGAAAGCATCCCCATTTTATTCATTCACCAACCTTCTGACCATCGGTGCCGCGGGCAACTGCTGTGCGGATTGCCTCAGCAGCTAGGTGAGGTTAGCCCGCCTCCGATAAATATAAGAAATAGAGCAGACCGAAATCAGAGACATTACTATCAGGCCACTAGCGGCCAGTTGAAAATCTTGCGCCCCGCCCAACCCGACAATTATTGCCCCGGAGATTCCACCGGCCGCCATTTGCCAGGCCCCGGCAAGACCCGTGCCCGTACCTGCATGCCGCCCGGCCGCCGAAATCGCGCCAATGGTGGTGTTGGCAATCACAATCCCGTTGCTAAAGCCAAAAAGACTGCAGGGTAAAGCCAGCGACAGAGCGTGCGTCAAACCGGCGGCTTGTGTCACATAGAGCGAGACTACAGATATCAGCGTTAATGAACAGCCAATCATTGCAGCTCGTTCGATCCCGCGTGAAACGAAATAGAACCGGTTGATGGCGTTGCCCAGCAAATAGAACACTGAGGTCAACGAGAACCAAAAGCCAAATTCGATTGGCGAGTAGCCGAGTCGCTGATATTGATAGGGCATAAAACCGTTCATAGCAAAAAACATCCCGACCTGCATCCCGCTGGTCAGCGCGAAAAAGAAAAAAATACGATTCTGCAACACCGTGCCATAGGTTGATATGACCGCCGCAAACTTAATGGAGTTTGTGCGGTTTAAATTAGTCTCTCGTACCATGAACAAAGCCAGTGCAAACACCACGAAGCCGCCAGCTGAAGTCACTACCATCGTGCCAGTCCAGCCAACCGTCTGCGCCAGAACGCCGCCGAAAGCCAGGGATAGGACTGGCACAATCGCCATCATTGCTACCACGGTAGACATATTGCGGGCGGCATCGATCCGATCAAAACAATCATTGACAATGGCCCGCCCCATCGACAGACAGGCGGCGGCGCCTAAACCCTGAATGATTCGGTAGAAGGTCAAAGTTTCGATGCTGTCTGCTCCTGCCGCCACCGCCCCGCCAAGCCCATAAAGCAATGCTCCAAACAGCAAAATTGGTCGCCGCCCTATGCGGTCAGACACCGTGCCATAAACCAGCTGCCCGACCGCAAGTGCCACCAAATAGACGGTTAATAGTTGTTGCACAGCCCCACTTGATGCTCCCAAATCTCCTTGAATCAGAGGCAAGGCAGGTGTCAGCAATGTCAGACCCATCACCGCGCTTGCAACGATCAAAGCGATCAGCCACATGGGTGGAGGTGTCGGTCGTTCGGTAATCGATGGTTGTGGCATATCTAACTGGGTCACAATATAGAGGGAAAGGAAAAAACAAAAGTGGCATGCTAGCGACTCCAGAACCGCTTGACTAGTTTTTAAAGATTACGAGGACAGTATCCCTATTTACTAACTGCCAACTATCGGTTGCTGAGAAATCGATCATTTGAAACATGGCAGCAGGTAACGTGCTCCTGCTGAATGGGAAAGTGCCTGTTTGTACGGATCATTTTAATTTTGTTGGCTAACTTGACAGTACCCTTAAGCACACTTTATAGACAGTGACGGATAACTAATAATAGATCGATAGATCGAAGAATATAGGTTATGCTTTGCTTGCAAGGATGTTCTTAACATGATCCAAAAGCAGCCCGTAAAATTCTGATAGGTTGTATGTCTGCTAAGAGCCCTAAAGAAAAACAATAGAAAGCGGCTTAATCGACATTAAATCCAGTCAGTGAGATAAACGGGCCAAGAGGTCCGGATGAATGGGATACACGATCTAGTTAGCTTCTCTTCTGACGCGGCCCTGGCCATCGATGACAGTCATCTAGTTGCCGCCTGGAATCAGGGGGCAGAAAAGCTATTCGGGTATGCTCCGCATGAGGTGATAGGTCGGCGCTGTGCTGAAGTTCTTCAAGCTGTGTTGCCCGGCGGCGAACCCCTTTGTGTCCCCAATTGTGAGATCTTCCGGTGTTTCCAGCACTGCCTGCCTTGTAACGTAGAGTCCTGCCGCATACGCTGCAAGAATGGTAATTGGGTTACAGTCAACATCTCTTCACTTGTCACGTCGAAATTAAACCTGCGATCGCGCACCGCTTCGGTCGTTGCTGTAGTTTTCCTGCACGAAAAAGAAGAGGGGCATGTCCATGCGCTGCCGCATGGAACATTGCAAGTTTTTACACTCGGCTGTTTCGGCCTGGCGGTGGGGGGCCGCAGTGTCGCTTTCGATAAATGGAAACGCAAGCAAGCCGTGACGCTGCTGAAATGCCTTGTCACCCAGGTCGGCCACCCCGTTCACCGGGAGCGTTTAATCGGCTTCCTATGGCCCAACGTCGATGAAAGGCGCGGCTGGGATCGGCTTAAAGTTACGATGTATCACCTGAGGCAGGAGCTGTGCGCCATCGGCATGGGTAAGGACGTTCTGAAAACGGTCGATGACGCCTATCTACTCAGGCGTGACGCAGTTCGGGTGGACGCGGAAACTTTTGAAAACCTGCTCGCTGAGGGGTGGGCACAGCAGCATCAACAGTGCTGGGCCGAAGCACTAAGCTGCTACACTGAGGCCGAGCATCTCTACCGTGGGGATTACCTTGAGGAAGATATTTATGAGGATTGGTGTGCCGAAGAACGCGAGCGACTACGCGAACTCTACCTGGAACTGCTTGCCGATATGGCGCAATGCTACGCGCTGCGGGATAACTACGCCGAGGCGGTCCGGGTCTGCCGAAAGGCCCTGGTGCTCGAGCCTTGCCGGGAGAGCGTTCACCAAACACTTATGGAGTACCTCGTCCATCTCGGCCACCCCGACCAGGCCGTAGCCCAGTTCCAGGTCTGTCAGCACATATTAGCAGAGGAACTTGGCGTGGATCCGATGCCCGAGACGCAAACCCTATATCAGCAAATCCTGGGGGAGAGGTAATAACCGAAACCAGAGGATTCTCCACCTCGAATAGTCATGTCTAGCCGGTACTGTCAAGTTAGCCAACAAAATTAAGTAGTTAAAGTTCGAGACTAATATTTATTTTCGTGGTTATCCCCGCCTTGACCACAACGCTCTGTTCGCTTTCTCCCAGTTTTTCATGCCAGACTTTGAGCTTGTAGGTTCCCGCAGGAATATTCGCAATGGAAAATGTTCCATCCTCATCAGTGCGCACCGTATACGGCGTCTTAGCCACAAACCACCACCCCTTCATCCAGGAATGGATGTCACATTTAGCTCGGATTACACCTGCCTTTCTGATCTTGTTTTTTTTCACTTTCATTTTAGCGCCGGCTTTAATTTTCCTGTTGATGTTATAAATCCCTTTGCTGACGGTATGGAAATTATGTCCCACTTTATCGCTGTTCAACACGAAGCCTTGCACCTTTGGCTTAATTAACAACACATGGGGGACAAATGCGCACTTCTTTTGATCGTAAACAAACTCATTAGGGAAGTCCCACTTTTTACCTGATTGAATATCTTCAATGCTGAGTACCACATTCTTTATGCCGCCTTTTTTATTCACCAGTAATTCTTTAGAAGGCCGATCGCCACCGCATGCCTCAACATCTTCATCAATCTTCAAAATCCTGGCAGGAGGTGCGGTGCCATTTAATATAACCTGGCCACTCACTATTCCACCGTTTTTAACACCACCTTCCATTACGGCATACTTGGCGGCCTCCGCGGAATTGATTCCAAAGATAAACAAATAAATCGGAATAAGAATAGTCCACCGTACCTTTTGCATGTAGTGTCTCCTTATGTAAGCCCTGGAAAGAGTTTCATTCAATCTTGAGCTCCATCCATTGCGAAACAGATTTTTGCCCATTACGGTCGCCAGCAGCACCATTCCACGCGGCGATAGCTACAGGAAGCGTCTTTTGGCGCAGCGCAGAACCCGAATCAAGCGGTTGCCGCATGACCACTACCCACACGCCATTGCGCCACACGCCACGTCCTTCTACTGTTTGGCTCGCAGCCGGTTGGCTCGTCAATGTGCCAAACCCCTTTGCCGCCAGCACTTCTATGGGCGCTTTGTGTTTGCTGCTCGAAAGGGGGTTAGCTGCCGCACGACCGGCAAGGTTTAATTTATTACTGCTGCGGTCGGCCTGTTTTAACATTTGATTCATCGTCACACCATATTTCTGTACCACATCACGAAATCCCTCTTTTATATCGGCCTCCCAATCGGCCTTCCAATGCCAAATAGTCACCGCATCCTTGTCGTCCCCCATACCGATAAACGGTATGCCAACATAATCGCTTGGTTTCACCTTCGGTATAAATTGAATCGCAACCCCATCGCGAAAATCCTGTGGCCTTATAACTTCATCATCCTTCCTGAGGTCACGCCATTCCAATCTGAATGCGGCCATTTTTGGACCCACCGCGACTTGTACCTTCACGGAGTCCACCCAGTTGTCCCTGGCCCAAAGTGGGCGTAGCGAAACAACTGTCGCAGGCGACCGTTTCCATACCGGAGCGTTACTATCGAGCGACGGATCGGTTGATACTTTAACGGCATGCAATGTCGGGGTTCCCTTTGGCGCGGCCGATCCTGTGCCTGAGGGTGAGAGCGACTGGATGTAATGGACAAGCTGCCAACTTTTCTTCTCTGTCAGCTCATCGATAAATGACGGCATGGGCGTTCCGTCCAGACCGGCCATGAAGGTACGATAAATATCCTGGGACGAGGCGCCACCCTTCATCAAGCTGGGGCCACGGGTGAAATCGTAGGGGCGAATAGGACGATCCCAGTCATCTTTAAGTTTTGCGGACGATGGTCCGTCTCCCTTACCTCGCGGCCCGTGACATTTGCTGCACTCCATCTCCTTGTAAACCTTTTTTCCCGCCTGCACGCTTTTTTTGGTCAACTGCGGAGGTGACACTATTTTAATCGGTGGTTCCATCGCATCCTTGTCCTCGAAGATATCTGAAAAAGATTTCACATACTTGATAACATCTGTGAGTTCCTTTTCCGACAGGCGATCCCAGGCAGGCATCGAGGTGCCGTTGATGCCGTGCTTCAGGGTGCGTAGTAGATCTTGGTCAGTCGGAGGTGATCCGCTCGGCGTACTCCGGAACTTGTAGATACCACTGGTAAAGTCTCTTGGTTTTGGCGACAAGAGGTAGGCTGCAGGGCCATTGCCATCGCCTTTTTCACCATGGCAGGCAGTGCAATGTCGCTGATAGAGTTTCTCCACTTCCTGACTGACCGCTGTTGAGGAAAAGAAGATTCCCACCATTACCAAAGTTGAAAGTACGATTCGTTGCATGACTCTTCTCCCTCTTTCGGTTATTCGAAATTTGTATCGACGTTGAATGATGCACATGACCCGCACCCTTCTGTTTCGCTCACATCATCAGAGGCAAGAACGTTAGCGGCAGTAAGTATGGTGGGTGGAGCGATGCCAAGAATTGCTCGTTCTGCGGGAATAAAGGCGGCCAACAAAAAGCCGATAGCACCTTGAAAACTTTTTGGCAACGAAGCCAGGTCTCGTTCATCCCTGATCCCATCTGCCTTCTTGCGTAGTGCCAGAGCAAACGCGGTTACCCACCAGGCTATATGACCTTTAACAAAATGCGTTTGAGTATCTCGGCAGATGCTCTCGTTTTTACTATCTCCCTGCTCCTGCGCATAAATAGTCTTTGTGTTCAGCCACGCCATAAACTCCAATTCGAGAGATATATGGTCATGTCGTTCAGGAGATTTGTTCGAGGGCTCCAACCCAAACGCACGGTAATATCCCGCAATGTCCGCCAGGTGTTGAGATCGAAAAACTGAGAAAGTCTGGGGATAATATTCGGTTTCGTAAGGCGGACATTCTCTTGAAATGAGCAGACCGAAAATACGATCGAATTCTTCGCTAAAGTCCCCCTGGGGATGCTGAAGAAAAGAGATTAACGGTGTGAGCTCCAGTGCCTCTATAGGTAGTTCTCCGGGAGCCATGTGTTGAGGACGGGCCCGAGGATCTTCGCGAATGACGTCGACAGCCGCCTGCGCTAATTTCTGGAAACCTGGATCGAGAAGCCGTGTCCACTTTTCAGATTGCGGCTTAGAGGTGGCCAAAGAAAGAAATTGGTAAACGGTTACTCTGGCTTGATCAAGGATTCGGGTCTCCTCATTCAACATCGAATGGGCCAGATTTATTTTGTGGTTCGTTGAAGAGGTGGATAAATTCATGTGTGCATACCTATATGGAGTTAACGTGACACTTCGACCGCTCGAAGGTTGGCTCTTCGACGGTGATGCTGACAACTTCCTTGCCCAGCTTGTTGTAACCCATGATGGTGTCGTTGAATATCTCCTGAGCTACCCTCTTCCCGGAAGGAAGTGTATTTTCAACCTCGGCGACCTTTTTGCCTTTTTTTATCTTGAATTTGAAAATAACCTGCTGCGTGGCACGGAAGAGCTGAAGCACCGCCAGCAGTTCCCGGTCAGGACTACTGTATTGTTCGATGGCATCGCCGACACCAGGACCAAACATCTGTGTGAGATAATTACGTGGCACCCATCGAGGTGGGATGTAATAGCCATTTGGTTCGGTGCCAAACTGGGGATAGAGCGGTAGTGCCACTTTTCGCTCGCGCACAAGAAAATAAATAGGATTGTCCGGATTCTTTGTCCATTTCCCTTGATCCGTCTTCTTCACAAGGCCCTGAAGACGAATTTTGCCGACACAGGCAGACATGCAACGTGCTTCTAACGGTGCCTCATCTGGGCTAAGGATTTTGTCTTTGCCTTCGATGCGCGGGAAGCAGGCGATGCACTTTTCGCTTATCCGGGTCGTCGAATTATACATGGGCTTTTTATAGGGACAGGCTTGCACACACTTGCGGTATCCCCGGCACCGCTCTTGGTCGATGAGAACGATACCATCTTCGGGCCGTTTGTAAATGGCGTTACGAGGACAGGCGGCCAGGCAGGCAGGGTAGGTACAATGGTTGCAAAGGCGTTGCAGATAGAAAAACCACACTCGGTGCTCGGGTAGCTCGGCGGAGTAACCCCACTGGCCCTTTTCCCTGATCTTTCCAGCAGCAGTCTCCTCGTGGATGTTGGGGCTTTGCCATTCCTCCTCAGTGGGTATATAACCAAGGGCGCGCATGGACCCATCTTTAGAAAGATGGTTTTTGGCGGCATCAAAAATAGTTTTACCCTTGAATTCACCGTAAGGGCTCTCAGGCGCCTTCTTCTTACCCTTCCATACCTGTCCGTTGGGATTTTCTTTTTCGAGCATCGCAAGGAGCTTGGCGTCCCAATTCTGAGGATAGCCACCATAGGGTTTGCTTTCCACGTTATTCCACCACATGAATTCCTGCCCTCTGGCGAAGGTCCAGGTGGACTTGCAGGCCATGGTACATGTCTGACACGCGATACAACGATTGATGTTAAAGACAAATGCAAACTGCCATTGTGGATGCGCCTCCTCGTGGGGATAACTCATCTCCCGCCCGAGTTGCCAGTTATAAACGTTAGCCATAGTCACAATCTCCGTTCAAAGTGCCACTGTTTACTTTTTGGGGTTTACTTGTTGCACGCCGGGGGAGTTTCCCGCTCGTCGAAATAGTTACAGATTGCGATCCTGGGGTCGGTTTGGTTTCGCTAATTGAACAACGAAGGACGCCACACCGCTGTATACCCTGTTCGATGTACTCGCGCACTGTCTCGCTGCCGAATCGTTTTGTCAGGCCATGCGACGCCAGAAAAAACGGATTCTCGAACATCTTCGCAATCTTGTTTGCATCCCATCCCATGTGGGCAAACTCTTCGATCATGCACTCCAACATCAGGTGTTGATCCCCGGTCACAAAATCGGCTCGCATTTGCATGGGATCATCTGCTTTGGGGGGCTTTTGGGACCCACCTTCGATTACCTGTTCCGATGTAAGAACAGTACATTTTTGTAATTCGAGATCTGCCATTGCCCGCTACACCTCTTTAATAAAACTGCCGGAGATATACTTGCGCATCTCTGCTGATTCGGTTCCCGGCGAGTACCCTGTGGTGGCGGGCTTCCAAATGCCAACGCCTTTCAACCCGCCCGATTCGGCCTTGGTAATGCGGATGAGGGTTTCTTTTGGAACCGTGTTTACGCCGTGATTGTCGACCGCAAAGCCGAATACAAATTTCATCGCCCCGGCCGCCTTGTGGAACAGGGTGTCGGTTTGGTGCATGGGCATAAGCCAGCTTCGTGTAATGCTTTGGTGGGAGCCATAGCGGTAATTGGACTGGTAGCCTGTATCCTTGGCCAAAGCGCGACCATCGGCCCGGGTCTCGTGAGCCTTGACGGTACGTTCGGTGCCAATCCACCCGGTGTGTTTCATAATCGTCATCTCGTAAGGTAGAGATGGGTTCAACTTGAGCCTTACCAAACAACGGAACGCCCTGGAGCGAAAGTCATCATTCAACTTCCAACCAACATAAGGGCGATCATCGGGATTGGCGTCAACATAGACATAATCGCCCTCATTGAAACCACTGTCCTTGGCCGCCTGGGGATTCATCTGGATCTGTCGGTCACTGACCCCGGGCGCCCGTTTGTCATGACGGTACGGGTCACTGAAGCTGGTGCTCCAGATCCAGTTCCAATCCACCGTGGACCACGATGAGTGAGTGGTGTGCCGACTCTTGGGCGTCGAGCAGAAAAAACGATATCCTTGCGCCCAGAGCGGATTGACGGTCTTCTTGACCTCGCTCCACGGCATCTTGACATTGCGTATGGTACGCATATCCGCGTCCATCTCTTCCAGGGGAATGCCATAGTCATTGGGACGAATGTAGGGACTGCTTGAGACAATGACGTTAGGAAGGTAAGGCGTTGCCTCAGTTCCTTCCCGGTGCACCATAAGGTTCTCACCGTACTCGATGGCCTCAGGCAGATCGCAATAGGCAGACATCCGGCCATGGTCTGTATAGAACGGAATGCTGTCATTAAGTTGTTCGTAGAACGGTACCCGGGGATAGGTACGGAACATCATCAAGGCTGCTCCCGGTTCCCCGCCATACGCGCCTTTGAGTATCTTATCGAGCTGGTAAGGACCATCTTTGCCGCGGGTCGTGGTGCAGTTGTCCAGCACCCGTTGAATATAAACCCCGGCCTTCTTCTCGGTGATATATTTCCAGAAGTCGGCAAAGCGGCGGTCGTCGTTAATCTTGGCCAGTGCGCGGCTCACGCCGGCAAAGATTTCGGCGTCGTCCTTGGAGTCATGGACCGGCTTGATGCCATTGCCACCCCAGACCTGGAGGAAGGGATTGGAACAGGAGCCGCCAATTTCCAGATCCTGGAACTCGACCCAGGAGTTGGCTGGCAACACGATATCCGAGTACTCCGCCGAGGCGGTCCATTCCACCTGCTGATCCACGATCATGTCGATCTTGGGGAAAACGTTGACGATCAAGTTGTAAACCCACTTGGCCTGATTGATCAGGTTGGCATTGTTGTACCACATCAGTTTGGTGGGGGTCGGCATATGGGATTTGCCAGTGAATACCTTCCTTCCCTCTTTCGGTGTGTCCACAATCAGTGGGCGATCACCGTGGCCCCAGAAGGCAACGTCATCCCCATAGCTATAGTTTTTCAAGTGGTCATGTTGGTTGATGCGAATATTCTCGCCAAGCACCGGTTTGAACGGGTTTTCATGGGTGTAGGAGCCGACACCAGGACCGGTCCAGGATGAGGCCTGAAACAGCCCGCCTTTGTAGTTGCCGGCCCAGGTAAAAACGCCAGCGCCATGTTTACCGAAATTACCAGTTAGCATCAAAGGGAGATGGCAGGCACGATTGTGCAAGGTGGCGTGGAAATAATGGTTTATGCCCTCGCCGTGGTGGATGGAAACGGGATGCCCGGCTTGGGTAGTCTTCCAGATGTCCTGCGCCAAACGCTTGACAAGCTCTGGTTTGGCGCCGCTGATTTCTTCCACGGTTTTGAGATCGTAGTCCTTGAGATGGCGCTTGTACATTTCATAGGCCGGCATGACCTCAACTTTTTTACCGTCCACCGTCCGGATCTTGAAGACGCCAGTCAGGGCGGCATTCATGTTGGCTTTTTTACCAACCTCTTCACGACTGATTGCGACCACTTTGCCTGTTTTTTCGTCCCAGAGGGTGAAATCGCCGATCCGTTCCCGCTGCTCATCGGTCAGGCCCTGAATCTTATAAGAAGGGCCATTGCGGATATCTTTTACCTTATACCCTTTGATGACCTCTTCTGGACGCAAGCGGCGCAACGTATCTGTACGAACCAATAGTGGAAAATCAGTGAACTGTTTGACGAATTTTTTATCAACCCAGTCGTTGTCCATCAGAATCTTAGAGATCGCCAAAAACACCGTGGTGTCTGAAAGCCCAGGTCGGATCCCGATCCAGTAATCGGCTTTCGCCGACGGGGCGCTATAGTCGGGAGTGATAACAACAATCTTGCCGCCCCGCTCAATGATTTCGTTGAGCCAGTGCGACTCCGGCATCTTGTTCTCGATGAGGTTCTTGCCCACCTGAATCGTGAGTTTGGAAAAGCGCAGATCGGCCATATCAATATCGGAGGTCTGCAAACCGTGAATAAACGGCTGTCCTGGAGCTTGGTCGCCGCGCCAAGTATATTCCGTCCACTCACGCGCGCCCTGGGCTTGTTCAGGCGTCGCACCACGGGCATGGTGATCGACCAGGGCCATCATGTTGGCAAAGCGAAATAGACCGAATTTACCTATCACCCCATGAAGTGGAAGCGAGGAACCAATCTTCATGGTGCGGGTTCCCGCGCCGTGCCAGTGTTCCAACATTTCCTTTTCGTAACCGTCCTTCATAAGGCGGCGCTTGCCCTTGCTACCGCTGTAGGTCCTGCCCACGGCCATCAGACCACGGGCGCTATAATCAAACGCTTCCTCCCAGGAGACGCGCACGAAAGTGTCATTGCCACGGTCGTCGAACTTATATTGGGTGCGTAATTTCGGATTGTCGGTGAGCGACGGGAAATTCGCATCGGCCCACGCTTTCCATCCCTTTCGAATCACCGGCCCGCTGAGACGATACGGGCCGTAGACCCGGCGCTGAAACGTATAGCCCTTCAGACAACCGCGGGGATTCCATGATTTAGTCAGCTTGTTGCCGTAGAGGTCGCCGCAGCGATCGTGATCGTAATTTTGTTCGCTGCGAATCATTACCCCGTTGCGCACAAATGCCCGCATGCGGCACATGTGTGTATCGTTCGGCGCACAGATCCAGGTGAAACTGTCATCGTAGCGATATTGGTCCAGGTAAACCTTCTCCCAACCACGGTTTGGATAGTATTTAAGTGGATTCTCGATATCTGGAGTCACCACCAGTGACGCCAAAACATTTGTATGAGTGAAACCTGCAGCCACCCCAGCAGTCCCCACCCCAAGGAGCTGCACGAAGCGACGCCGACTGAGTACCGTTTGATTTTTCGTGGTGTTTTTCCCGTCAGGTGTGGCAACATCCTTCGGTTGATTTTCGTCTGACATTGTATTCATACCTCTCTGTTGGTGGTATTAAACACTATCATCCCCGACTATACTGATCCCTCGAGAATACTATTTAAATAGCATGCCCCGGTAACAATCCAGTAACACACAACAAAGCTGAGATAAAACTTTTCACGTACTTAACTCGCATATTTCATGGAGGCGGGCTCACCAATTTAGTGAACGCGTGAATTACCGGTTTGTTGATTATATTCATAGGCCTTATTAATCATTGGAAGCGATCAACTGATTAATCTAGGGAATCTCTGATTAATTCTGGGTTGAATTGATGATGAGATAAAATCTTCCAGAGCAAGGCACAAATTGCAGGTAATAGCCGGACTATTGCCAAAATGATGTATAGGAATACGAATATCGTGAGCGCATGGTTGCGCAGAGTTGGAAGATTTTAGCCATCAGCAAACAATCCACGAATTGGTCAAAGGTTCCCTAGGTTCAATATCGCTTCTGGTTGTTACTAGATTGTTACCTGGATGTGATACCAAAGCTGTACTTAGCATATTTTGAAGGTTGGATGGTCCATGGAAAAATCTGAAAACTTGGAACAACGTAACCTGGAATCTTTCGTTGCAAGGATATGGCTGGAGCATAGAAAAAATGGGGGGCCAATTTGGCGCGGGCATATCCGGCATGTACAGAACAGCCGCGAAACCTATTTTCAAAATCTGCGGGAAATGCGCGAATTTCTGGAGCAGGTGAGCGGTGTATCCGGCCCTTCAACTGAATAGATGGCGGAGATCGAGGGGATATCGATTCCCAACCCTAACGGTACAGACGCCCGCACGACAGTTTGAACGATATGACGCCAATTGGGTACCTCAATGCGGCATAATTATTCTACGATTGAGTTGTGTTAAGAATGGGGTGTTTACAGGCCGACTACACTAGTCAAAAAGGCATGTGACAACTCATATGCCATTAGTAAGGCTCACACTATCGCGATAGCGGACATGGTTTTTAACGTATGTAAAGTCAATCCCATCCTGGGGAATTACATCTAGTATTACTGGCGTCGCGGTGAACTGCTCTTCCCTACTTGTAATCGGGGTCAGATCACAATATTTCCTAATATAAGCAATTACTGTGTTCTGACCCGGATTATTGTGTTCTGACCCGGATTATTTTGACCCGGATTATTTTCGGACCCCGATTATTGGCTTATCCCGGTTGCTTCACATAACGCAAGTAGGGTTTGATCTTTCGTACCCCACCCGGATGTTGCTTCTCGGCATCTTCGTCAGACACTGCTGAGACAACAATAACGTCTTCGCCCGATTTCCAGTTGACTGGTGTTGCGACTTTGTGAGCGGCTGTTAACTGCATCGAATCAAGTACACGAAGTACTTCGTCGAAGTTTCGTCCAGTCGTCATGGGGTAGGTCAGAATAAGCTTTATGTTTTTGTCGGGCGCTATCATGAATACGCTTCGGACTGTTGCATTGGTCATTGCGGTGCGCTCGGACGCATCACCGGTCTCATCTGCCGGAAACATGTCGTAGAGTTTCGCGACGTTAAGATCGGTATCACCAATTATCGGGTAGTTAACTGCGGAGCCCTGAGTCTCCTCGATATCTTTGGCCCACTCGGCATGGTTGTCGACGGGGTCGATACTGAGTCCAATAATTTTACAATTTCGTTTGTCAAATTCCGGTTTGAGTTTGGCCATATAGCCCAACTCGGTCGTGCACACCGGGGTGAAATCCTTCGGATGTGAAAACATGATGGCCCAGCTGTCGCCGATCCATTGGTGAAAGTCAATGTTGCCCTGGGTGGTCATGGCAGTGAAATTCGGTGCCTGGTCATTAATCCGTAGTGACATTGGTTTAATCCTCCTCAAGTTCGTGGGAGATACCTGCAGGCTTTTATAATACCCCTAAAGCGCCATTATTTTTCACTCCTCTGTGTAGGGATATTCTATAATCCGTATAACTCGTATAAAGTTTTCTTTGCTTCATATTTGGATACTCCTTAAGCGACATTGTCGCTGATTTAAAGTATCCGTTAAACTGGGGGAGGTACATACTGTCCCCGGTTATACCTGACGGGTAACATTGACACCGCATCGTCGACATTCGACCCTTTCAACACCTCTGGTGCCAAATTCAAACGTTTTGCTAAGGACGCGAAAATCATGAACCCCAAGCCAGCAAAGAATTCGGCCAAGTAGCGGTGGTAGCTTTACCATATCAGTCGCCTCAAATTGGGTTTGGTAATATTGAAGATCCGGCCTGCCGGTAACGACGAGGGGTTACGGTTTCGAGAATACGGATATCTCGATCCGGAACACCTAGGTTGAGAGCTGTCAGGAAACGTTCTCTTGAATTCATGGTGTCTTCGTTACAATTTCTGCATTGAGTTTTCCCCTGGTTCCATGAGAAATCCAAATTCTTCCTCGGTACCGTCTTCACACCCGTATCCAGTCAACATATTTCATAACGACCCTCGGCGTACAAGTGAGCGTTGCTACTGATTGCCAATTAGTCTGATACGAATGTTTGATAAAAGAAAGCAAATATAATTGTACAATTTATTCGATACAGTGCCAGAACCGATAATGCTTCCCGTAAGGAGCAACTTCGTGCAAATTTCCCGCCTTTTCGGCCTTTCCTACATAGGCTGCGAGTTCCAAAGTGGCTAAAAAAGTCTTCATTATCAGCATCAGGGACAAAAGTAGCGCCGATTGATTGACGCTGTTATACAGATAAGATAGGGTTTATTCTGCATTACTTGATTTTGGGCAAAATCCTGTTTGGCTGGCCCTCATAGCGGCGATCTCGCTGCTGGCCTTGCCTCTATAATAACTAACTACTATACCCATAGGAGATTCGGAATGAGAAACCTTCGTGTTATAACGATAGGCGTCGTACTGGGAATGCTACTATCTACCCAGGCGTATGCCGAAAAAACCCTTCGAGTGGCAACCTGGCTACCACCAACCCACCTCATGAATGCTGTTGTGCTCACCACCTGGGGTGAATGGGTTGAGAAAGCGACCGATGGACACGTAAAAATTAAACTTGAGTATGGGCTCGGACATCCCAAGAGTCTCATCGACCTGGTGCAGGATGGTGCAGTTGATGCTGCCTGGACCTACCATGGTTACCTGCCAGGACGATTTAAACTAACCCAGCTCCCTGAACTTCCCTTGCATGGAATTGGCCCGGAAGCAGCATCCGTTGCCCATTGGCGGATCAATGAAAAATACCTGAGCAAAGCGGGAGAACATGACGGTGTAATCGTTGCTGGACTGTTCACTCACGGACCGGGGCAGATACATATGCGCGAACCGATCGAATCGCTTGCCGATATGAAGGGTAAAAAAATTCGTGTCGGTGGCGGCATTCAGGGTGAAATTGGCAAACGCATGGGTATAGAAGGCGTTCCGGCACCCGGCTCCAAGGTCTATGAAATCCTTTCCCAGGGCGTCGCCGATGGGGCCTTCATGCCTATGGAAGTCAAAAAGAGCCTGCGCATCAAAGAGGTTGCTCCCTATACTTACAAATTTCCTCAGGGCATGTACCTGGGTTCATTTGGATTATTCCTCAATGAGGATTTCATGGCCGGGTTGTCCGACCACGATCGTGAGGCCATTATGAGCGTTTCCGGAGAAAAGTTATCACGTATGGCAGGTGCCGCCTGGGGTAAGGCTGACCAAATTGGTGAGGACGATGCCAGGGCATCGGGTAACACCATCGTGCAGGCAAACGATGCGATGCTGGCCGATTTTGCAAAACTGGCAGAGGGGATGGATGCCGACTGGATCGAGCGAGTCAAGGATCGCAACATCGATGCCAGGGCAGCGCTTAAGGAATTTCGTGAAATTGCCCAAGCAGTACAATCTGGCGGTTAACTGCAAGCCATGTCAACTCCCATCACCCCTGACCGGGTAATGGATTACGGGCTAGCCATTTCGCTGGCCCGTATTTTTAAAATCGTTGCAGCGATAGCGCTATTTTTTTTAATGGCGCTCACTTGCGTGGATGTCATCGGTCGCTACGTGTTCAACAATCCCTTGACTGGTTCGACTGAACTGACCGAATTTGCGGTCGCTATTGTTGTGTTTGCCTACCTGCCGGTGATCAGTTGGCGTGAAGAGCATATTGTCGTTGATCTCATGGATAATTTGTTCAGCACGCGAATGCAGCGCATCCGTTCCAATATCATTAATATCATCATAGCGGTGTCACTTATTTTTCTTGGTCTGCGCATCGAAGTGTTGGCCTCGCGCTCACTTAGATATGGTCAGGTCAGTGAATACATGGAGTTCCCGGTTGGTTATATCATGTGGTTTATAGCAATCATGTGCTGGGTCACAGCAATAGGCTTAATGCTTAATCTGTTGCATCGGGGCTATCGGCGTCTATTCACCCAAAATTCTGACTCATCCTGATATTGCATCTGAACAGACCCTATTCCTGTGATTTCCCTAATATATTTAAAGCATCTTTGAAGTTAGTGTGAGAGACGCTTTAGTGAGTATCCTGGCTAGCCTGCCCAGTCCTTCGGATCAGTAATGGATATTGCGCTGATCGGATTTATCTGTCTGCTTGGGCTGGTCTTCTTGCGCTTACCCATTGCTTTTGCTATGGGTCTTGTGGGCCTGATTGGTTACGCGGCCCTGGGTGACTGGGCCTTCAAGCCAGCACTGACAATGGCAGCTATCCGAACCATCAACACCGCGCAAGAGTACAGTCTGTCGGTAATACCTCTATTTATTTTGATGGGCAATTTCGTCACCCGGGCTGGACTATCGCACGAACTTTATCATGCCTCACACGCCTTTCTAGGGCATCGTCGCGGTGGGCTTGCT
>JADFMY010000005.1:18349-57069 GCA_022563685.1 Pseudomonadota bacterium
GCTGTTCGTCAATAAGGGCGGGTTGTCAAAAGAACTCTATCAGGTCTCCTACGCTTTTATGGGTCACTTCAAGGGCGGCCTGGCTATGGCCACCATTCTTGCCTGCGGCGGCTTTTCGGCGATCTGCGGATCCAGTTTGGCGACCGCTGCGACCATGGCCAAGGTTGCCATGCCACAGATGCGCAAATATGGTTATTCAGACTCGCTGGCTGCTGCCTCGATCGCCGCTGGTGGCACCCTGGGCATACTTATCCCTCCGAGCGTTATTCTCGTAATCTATGGGATTATGACCGAGCAGAGTATTCGTGAATTATTTGCTGCAGGCTTAATTCCGGGCATACTGGGGATCCTGTTTTATCTGGCTGCGGTGGCTTACACGGTGCGGCGGGACCCGGATTCCGGCCCTCGCGGCGAGAAAACTTCGCTGCAGTACAAACTCAAGGCACTGGGAGGCGTCTGGAGTACATTGATGCTGTTCCTTGTCGTCATGGGCGGCATTTATGCCGGAATTTTCACCCCGACCGAGGCTGCCGGCATCGGTGCCGGGAGTGCATTTCTGATTGCGCTTTTTCGCCATACGCTGAATTTCAAAGTGCTATACGAAATATTATCCGATACTGCAAAAACAACAGCATCACTGTTCGCCGTCATCATCGGCGCCATGATATTCTCAAACTTTGTCAACCGGGCAGGGTTGCCGGATGATTTATTGCAGTTCGTAACCAGCATGAATCTAGTTCCGCTGGCGGTTATATTCCTCATCCTGCTGATTTATATCCTGCTCGGGTGTGTCCTGGAATCACTTTCTATGCTTCTGCTGACCGTACCAGCATTCTTTCCACTGGTACAAAGTCTCGGATTCGATCTAATCTGGTTCGGTATCGTGGTCGTAGTGGTGACAGAGATTAGCCTGATTACCCCACCGGTAGGCCTTAACATTTTTGTTCTCTCCAGCGTATTGCCAGATGTCAAAACGGGCACCATATTTAAGGGCGTGACGCCCTTCTGGTGCGTGGATATAGTGCGTTTAATACTGATTACCCTGATACCGGCTCTTTCCCTGTATCTGCCACATTTACTCTACCGGTAATGGCTATCGTCTGCCTGTTACTCAGCCGGAATAAAGTGATTTCAACTGACCGCAGTCAGTTGCGTATCCTTGCTCTTTTCTGCTGAAACCAGAGCATAACCACGCGCTAAAGCCTCCAGGTTGAGGTCTATAAAACGCGCAGGAACCGTATCGCGAATTGCCTGAAGTAGTGATTTCTGACTACAGATACCACTCAGGCCCGCCAGGACGCCGAGTGAAACCACATTCGCGGCACGTACATTGCCGATTTCCCGCGCTGTCTGGATCAGGGCCAGGGAGATCGTGGTATGGGCACCATCAGGAGGAGAGTCAACGCGTTCACTGTCAACGATAACAGTGGAGTCATTTTTGATCAGACCCAGGGAATTTTCAACTGCAATCTGATCCAGAATAACCAGATAGTCGATTGCGGAAACCAGCGGATAACCCGTACTACTGCCGACCACAAGATCGGAACGGCTCAGTCCGCCCCGGGAGGTGGGTTCATAGCTTTGTGACAGGGAAATGTTCCGGCCCTCAAGCGCCAGTCCCGATACAAGAATTCTAGCCGCCAGTTGTAACCCCTGACCACCGCTACCGCTTAAACGAATCTGGGTTTCGCTCATTTTTTTGCCCTGCTGGCAATCTTTTGCCGGTAAGCCTGAGCATACTCGGGTCGATCGTCTTTATATAAAACACCGGTTTTGACGTTGCGTGGCTGAAACACTTCATCCGCGATCATTCCATAAGAGGCGGAACGAAAATCCGCCTTTTGACTCAACACCATTTCAGCGGACTCACCGAGATCGTTTTTACGCCCATAAATCTCCGTGCAATCCGAAATAACCTCCAGGAAAGAGAAACCCGGGTGAGCGATTCCCTGTTGTATCAGCTTCTTTAACGATGGAGTCTGTAGTGTCATCTCGCGGCCGACGAATCCGGCACCTGCACCCTGCGCCAGTTTGCAGGCATCGAATACGGGTTCATAATTACCTTCAGGCGTGGTGGTGGTGTAGCGATCACTCGACGTAGTTGGCGATACCTGGCCACCGGTCATACCATAGATTTCGTTGTTGAGCATCAGGCAGGTGATATCCAGATTTCGTCGACAGGCATGGATAAGGTGGTTGCCACCGATGGCGAGGCAGTCACCGTCTCCGGTGATGACGATTACATGCAGATCGGGTCGGGCGAGTTTCAATCCGGTGGCAAAGGCCAGGGGTCTGCCGTGGGTGGTGTGAAACGTGTTGGCGTCGATATAGGCGCCAATCCGGCCCGAGCATCCGATACCAGATACGATCGCCAGATCGTCCTTGGCAATGCCCAGATCATGGATCGCCCATAGCAACGCGCGCAGCGCGATACCATGACCACAACCGGGGCACATGAAGTGAGGAAACAGCTGTTGTCGGATATAATCCCTGATTTCAAAAGGAGTCTTCGCCTGATCAAGCATCTTGCAGAACCTCTTTCACCTTATTGAATATTTGTTGTGGTGAAATGGGTTCACCATCGTAACGATTCAGGCCGATAATACGGGTAGAGTCGTTTCTATAACGCTCAATTTCTACAATCAGTTGACCAGCGTTCATTTCGGGCACCAGCACCAGCCGTGCATTTGCAATTGCCTCGCTAAACGTTTGTTGCGGAAATGGCCAGAGGGTGATCGGCCTGAATATGCCTACCTTGACCCCTTCTCCCTGTAATTGCTGTTTGGCACTTTGCGCAGCCCGGGCGGTAATCCCATAGGCGACAATCACTATTTCTGCATCTTTACAATCAGACTGATTCACGCATTCGACCAGGTCATTGTGATGCTCAAGCTTCTGCAGAAGGCGTGATATGACGCGATTAGCGACCTCTGGATCCTGGGTAGGAAATCCGTTTTCTGCATGCGTCAGCCCGGTAGTGTGAGTACGATAACCATCGCCCGGCCGGGGCATCGGTGGTACCAGGTCCTCGGTGTGGGCGTAGGGTTGAAAATCCTCCTGGCTACTATCAGCCCATTTCCGTTCGACGGGGTTCCCAGTATTCATTTTAGCGAGATCTACCGACTCCACCAGGTGCCCGATAACCTCGTCAATAAGCACCACGACTGGAACACGCAGGGCTTCGGAAAGATCGAAAGCACGCAAGGTTTGTTGATAGATTTCCTGAACCGACCAGGGCGTCAGAACGATTATGGGGTGATCACCGTGAGTACCCCAGCGTGCCTGCATGACATCACCCTGGGCGGGGCGGGTTGGCATTCCTGTACTGGGACCACCGCGCATCACATTGATAATCACGCAGGGCACTTCGGTAGCGGCGGCATAGCCAAGGTTTTCCTGCTTGAGCGAAAATCCGGGGCCACTGGTTGCAGTCATCGTCTTGGCGCCGCCCATGGAAGCACCGATAATCGCGCCCATGGATGCTATTTCATCTTCCATCTGTACGAAAATACCATTCACCGCGGGTAACTCAACCGACATACGTTCGGCGATTTCCGAAGAGGGAGTAATTGGATAACCGGCGTAAAAGCGACATCCTGCAGCTACGGCTGCCAGGGCACAGGCATGATTGCCCTGGATGTTTTGAACGGAAGACATAACAAACCTCGTATAAAACGTAATCTACAGCGGAACGTGGTTGGGAGTATGAACAGTAATTGCAAAATCAGGGCACAACCATTCACACATACGGCAGCCGGTACAAAGCTCTGGTTCTGCCATTTCTACAATAAGTTTTTCGTTCATAATCAGGCAACGTTCCGGGCAAAATTTGACACAAATATCGCATCCCTTACACCATTCCTCGGTAATTTCCACCCTGGAGTAATCTGCGCCAGCTTCTACAGTGCTTTCCTGGTGAAGTGATCTGGTATCCTTAATATTACGTAATTCGCTTTCACGATCAAAACCAAGGGCCCATTCCCGACCGGCATCGAATGCAAGCAGGTTAACTTTGGTGGTTTGGGGTGGTACGAATTTACTGATTACCGACTTCCACGCCTCGGTGGGGAAATCCAGTGCCGTCGACAGCGCCCCCAGAAGTACGGTATTGGCGGCTTTGACAACACCCAGTTGTTTGGCGATTCCCATAGCATCCAGAGCGAAACTATTTTCGACCTGTTCCATCACGGTTTGAATGGTTTCGCCCACATAACCGGTGCGTGCTCCCCGGGTCCGGTTGCGGCAGGCGAAAGGAGGGACAATACGCTGTGTATCGGCGATGAAAGTCCCGCTCTGTTGCCGCAGGTAGGGCATCCAGCGCATCCCTTCAGCCCATTCGAGAGCGAGCAGAACGTCTGCTTCCCCTTCGGGGATAGTCGGTGAATGCACTATTTCGCCGAAACGGACATGGCTGAATACCGCTCCACCACGCTTGGCCATACCGTGTACTTCACTCTGTTTGACTTCAAAGCCCTGCTCCTGGCAGAGCGTCGCCAGAACTTTGGAAATCATAATGACACCCTGTCCACCGACCCCGACAATCAGGACATTGTGTGGACGCGGGATCGTCAGGGGGGGCGTATTCGGTGCTTTCACCGGCTTTACTGCAGTTGTCATCGGATTATTCTTCTGTTGGCAGGTAGATAGCATCCGAAGGACAAACCTGGGCGCACAGACTGCAACCCATGCATTCGAGCTGATTAATCTCAACCTTGTTGTGGCCGTCGTACAGCTCGCCGCTCCAGGAAAGAGCCGGGCAACCAAGATTCATGCAGGACTGGCAGCCAACACAGGATTCGGCCCTGACAGTAAAGGATGTGCCCTTGATCTTCACCGGATCCAATACACAGGGGCGATCGGAAATAATCACCGATACCCCCTTGTGGCGTACTGCATCTTGCAAACACTTGTAGAGATTGCCAAGATTATACGAATCTACTTTACGCACCCACTTGACACCCAGAGAGTGAATCAATTGCTCAAAATCGACCCGCTCGGTCTGTTTGCCACGTAGGTTCACGCCGGTGCCAGCATGGTCCTGACCACCGGTCATTGCGGTCGTGTGGTTGTCGAGTAGCAAGACGGTAATATCGGCCCGGCTATAAACCGCATCGATGAGAGGTGGTATGCCTGCATGGATAAAAGTGGAGTCGCCGATGGTTGCCACGATGGGACGGTTTTCGGTACCTGCCTTATACATACCCACCGCATTACCGATACTGGAACCCATGGCGACGCAGGTATCAATCGCTTTCAGCGGCTCGATGGCGGCCAGCGTATAACAGCCGATATCACCGGCGACGCGAGCATTGATAGCCCGTAATGCCATATAACTGCTGGTATGAGGACAGCCTGAACACAATACCGGGGGGCGCGCCAACGGCTCCGGGGATAAACCTGGCGCACTTTTGGCAACAGGCAATAACCCTGCACTGACTAGCCCCTCGCGCACGACACTGGGTGAAAACTCCCCTACTCTTGGGAACAGGGACTTGCCTTCCACTTCAAATCCGAGCTTGCGCACCGTTTCTTCGATCACCGGTTCCAGTTCTTCGATCACTAAAACCCGATCTACCGACTCGCAGAACTCTGTGATCAACGCCTCTGCCAATGGGTATGAGGCGCCAAGCTTGAGCACACTGGCGTCGGAGGCTACCTCCTTAACATAAGAGTAGCTGATGCCGCAGGTAATAATCCCGTATTCCGTGCCGCCGCGTTCCCACCGGTTCAAGTCGCTGGAATTAAAAAATTCGGCCAGATCACGCTCCCGCTCGATGAGCCTGGGATGGCGGATTCGGGCATGAGAGGGAACCATGACATTCTTGGTAATATTGTCTACGAACCCTTTGGAGATGGGCACCACGCGTTCGCCGACTCGCACCAGGCTGCGGGTATGCGACAGGCGTGTAGTACTGCGAACAATTACCGGGGTATCGAATTGCTCACTGATGTCATAACCCTGCTTGACAAAGTCCAACGCCTCCTGAGCGTCACTCGGTTCCAGCACCGGAACCATCGCCAGTCTGGCTAGCAATCGTGTGTCCTGTTCGTTCTGCGAACTATGAATGCCGGGATCATCGCAAACAACCAGTACCAGGCCACCGTTGACACCGATATAGGTCATCGACATTAACGAATCGGAAGCCACGTTCAAGCCAACATGCTTCATCGCCACGAATGCCCTTACGCCAGCGAAGGAAGCACCTATGGCCACATCCAGAGCGACTTTCTCATTGGTGGCCCACTCCGCTTTAATATCTTGCTCAGGGAAACGAGCGACATTTTCGAGAATTTCGGTACTGGGTGTTCCCGGGTAGGCGGATGCGACGCGCACCCCGGCTTCCCAAACGCCACGAGCGATTGCTTCATTACCCATCAGCGGTTTCACATCGGATGCTACATCGGTGTTGTTATTCGTGCCTTCTTTACTCCCTTGCGGAGCAAATGCTGCAGTACCTGCTTTTGCCATAATTTAAAATGTTATTGTTATACCAGGGCGGCATTATCTAACTAAATTGTTTTTCATACAATTAATTACAGACTAATTCTATAAACCGTTTCGGCGTCAGGCAAAGATAATTCTTGTCATCCTTCGCCTTATCTGTGTATAAAGCATACTTTTGCACACAATCTTCCACTTACCTTAATAATCCCGGAACAGATATCGATGGCTTCCAGCACCCCAAACAAACTCGAACAGATCGAAAAAGCAAGCCAGGACGAATTGACCAGCTTACAGCTTGAGCGGCTCAAATGGTCTCTGAATCATGCCTATAACAATGTTGAAATGTACCGGAAGAAATTTGACGCCGCCAAAGTTCATCCACAGGATTTGAAATCTTTGGAAGACCTGAAGCATTTCCCGTATACAAGCAAAGAGGATTTGCGCAATACCTATCCCTTCAAGGCATTTGCCGTTCCCATGGAACAGGTGGTACGTATCCATGCCTCATCCGGTACCACAGGGAAACCAACCGTTGTGGGGTATACGCAAAATGATATTGATATGTGGGCAACCGTGATGGCTCGCTCAATTCGCGCTGCCGGTGGATGCGCTTCCGATATCGTGTATGTAGTCTATGGTTATGGACTCTTTACTGGCGGGCTGGGTGCACACTATGGTGCCGAGACTCTGGGTTGCACCGTCATTCCGATGTCTGGTGGCATGACTGAAAGACAGGTTCAGTTGATTCAGGATTTCAAACCAGACATTATCATGGTTACCCCCTCTTATTGCCTTAACCTGGCCGATGAATTCGAACGCCAGGGAATCGATCCCAGTACCTGCTCACTGCGTACGGGTATGTTTGGCGCCGAGCCCTGGACTAACGCGATGCGTAAAGAAATCGAAGAGCGCATGGGTATAGACGCGGTCGATCTTTACGGACTTTCCGAGGTAATCGGGCCCGGAGTTGCCCAGGAGTGCATAGAAAGCAAGGATGGCCCAACGATCTGGGAAGATCACTTCTATCCGGAAATTGTAGATCCCGAGACGGGTGAAACGAGGGCAGACGGCGAGCACGGTGAATTGATATTTACTTCGCTCACCAAGGAAGCGATGCCAGTAATCCGTTATCGCACCCGGGACCTGACCCGCCTGTTACCCGGCACCGCCCGTACTATGCGGCGCATGGATAAAATCACTGGACGTAGCGATGATATGATGATTATCCGGGGGATAAACGTTTTCCCCTCTCAGATCGAAGAGCAGATCCTCAAGGTTCCCGAGATATCGCCTCACTACCAGCTTGAGCTTACTCGCGATGGCAGTCTCGATGCCATTACGGTCAACATCGAACTGAAACCCGGGGTGGGGAGCGAATCTATCCACAGAGAACAGGCCAGTAAGTCCCTGCAGAATTTCATCAAATCATACGTGGGTATTTCTGCAACCGTCCAGGCGCATGAGGTTGGTGTTATACCTCGCTCTCAGGGTAAAGCACAACGTGTGGTGGATAAACGGAACCTTTAGCCTTATAGGGACCCTATTCCCCAAAGGACAACGCCCGATACCGCTTAAAACGAATAGTCTCGGACCAGTGGTCGCCGGGTAACCCGGCCTTGCTCAGCAGCCGATCCAGGAATTCCTCCGGGTCGCTAATCATGTCCCACATCCTGGGCAGGAAGATGGAACGGTAGCTGCCGTCTTCCAGCAACAATCCATCCTCCCGGGGGCGCAATCGGTTCAATAAATCCGCCCTGTCGGTAACAGCAAGTGGTTCCAGTTCCGACAACACGGATATCTCGATCCGGGTATGTTCCATTTCCCCAGCGTCCAGTCGTGGGAATCGCGGGTCGTGGAAGGCGGCTTTGAACGCGCACTCTGCCACTGATAGCGCCAGTGGATCAGACGATTCCGTGGAACCCATGCAGCCTCGCAAGGTCCCGAACCGGGTCAGAGTCACGAACACACCCAGCTGGATCGATAAACTGCCAGCCAGATTCTCGCTATCCAGTTCCAGTGCGGCGCCGCCAGCCAGACCCGACTCGATGGATTGCCGCGCAAAGTCGAGCAATTGGCCCTGTTCCGACTCGCTGAAGTCAATGCAGAAGGAAGGCGCCATAACCTACTACCCGATCCCTGCCTCCGGCGGTATCGCCCGAATTGCAGGCATCCAGCAATTCCACATCCAGCGCCTGGGCGTGCTCTGTGCGCATTAGCCCATTGAGCACCCGGGCTCCGCAGGCTTCCTCGCCCGAGAGCGAACTCACCTTTGCCAGTATCCGGTTACAGGTGTGTGCATCGACTTGCCTGGCCTCTGCATAGGACAGGAAGTGAGATAAATCGGTACTGATCACCACCAGGGTGTCCACCCCGCCCCACAGCGCATCCATGACTGCTGCCACCGTAGCTGCGTCGCAATTCCCCACCACCACCGGTACCAGGGTAAATTGCGTCAGTACCGTCTGCAGAAAAGGTAGCTGCACCTCCAGACTGTGCTCATCCCGGTGGGCCTGGTCGGAGACACTAACGCCAGGCATGGTAATAATCCGCTCCAGGGACTCCCGATCCAGGGGCACATCACCCAGGGGAGTGGTGAAAAGATCCACCGATGGCACCGCCATACCTTCCAGGTAAACCCGGTGGGCGGGACCGAATAGCACCACCCGCTGGATTTCATCGCGCTGCGATTCCAGACACCGATAGGCCCTGGCAGCAATCGAACCCGAGTAAATATAGCCGGCATGCGGCACTATCAGTGCTTCGGGCACAGCGCCGGGAACCGATGAAACCCCGGCCATCAGGTCACTCAATTGCTGCCGTAATGAGGCTGTATCTGCTTCGTAGAACTGGCCAGCAACAGCGGCTTCGCGAATACTCATGGAATTACCTCGCAGGGCATATCCGAGTAGAGAAACTCTGCAAAAGTCCGAGTTTCTACGGTACCTGGAAATACCGCCGTTTTTCGTTACCTGCTAAGGTAACAAAAATGTGAGGTAAATAAAAATCACAGTTTTTATTTATCGTGCTCTGCTCAGTCACGAATGACTTAAAAGCCCCTGTTGGATATGAGAGTAATTGCCTATACTTACAAGGTATGGACGCTACAGTTGTCACAACGCAATACTGGCACCGGCTGGATGATGGACGCCTGCAGTGCGATGTCTGCCCGCGCCATTGCCGTCTCAATGAGGGACAACGGGGCCTGTGCTACGTGCGTCAGCGGCTGGATGACGAGGTCAAGCTGGTCAGCTATGGGCGCTCCAGTGGTTTTTGCGTCGATCCGATCGAGAAGAAGCCGCTGAACCACTTCTACCCAGGCAGCGCCGTCCTGTCTTTTGGAACCGCCGGCTGCAATCTGGCCTGCAAGTTCTGCCAGAACTGGGATATGTCGAAATCCCGCGAGATGGACACACTGGCAGACCGGGCTACTCCCGAGCAGTTGGTCAAAGTGGCTGAAGACATGTCCTGTCGCAGTGTAGCCTTTACCTACAACGACCCTGTCATTTTCCTCGAATATGCAGTCGATATAGCTGCCGCCTGTCGCGACCGCGGTATCAAGTCGGTTGCCGTCACTGCCGGTTATATCGACCCGGAGCCACGGGTAGAATTTTTTCAGGCAATGGACGCAGCCAATGTGGATCTCAAGGCCTTTACCGAACGCTTCTACCATAAGATATGTGGTGGTCATCTGGCCCCGGTACTGGAAACTCTCGAGTACATAAATCAGGAAACCGATACCTGGCTGGAGCTGACCACCTTGCTGATTCCCGGGGAAAATGATTCCGCGCAGGAATTGCATAAGATGACCGCCTGGGTGGTGGAAAAATTAGGACCGGAGGTGCCGATGCACTTCACCGCATTCCATCCGGACTGGAAAATGCGTGATGTAAAACCCACCCCGGCTGCGACCCTGAACCGCGCCCGCAACATAGCCCTGGCCAACGGTGTACGCTACGCCTACACCGGCAATGTGCATGACTCAGAGGGTTCCAGCACCTGGTGCCATGATTGTGGGGAATTGCTCATAGAGCGCGACTGGTACCAACTGGGTCGCTGGGGCCTGCAGGAAAACGGCAGCTGCGCTCGCTGCGGCACCAGACTTCGGGGATATTTCGAAGCAACGCCGGATGCCTATGAGGCGAGACGTATACCAGTGCGAATCAGCCCGTAACCATCATGCTGGCGTGATTCACCTCATTGAAATGTAAAGGAGCTTCCGATCAACGACATGCGCCTGGGATATATAACAAAGCTACTCATCGTGGTTGCGTTAATCGCAACCGGCATCTTGCTGGATATTGCAGGCATGTTCGACGCGGGAAAAGTACTGGAGGTAGCGCGGGAATACTCCCAACATTGGTGGCTGGTTGTCGTTTTGATCCTGTTGCAAGGTATCCTGTTTACCTTTGCACTGGCTGGATCGTTATTCCTGTGGGTTGCGGCGCCGCTTTATCCGCCCGCAATGGCGACGTTCATTCTGGTGGCTGGCGGCACGCTCGGTGGCCTGGGCGCCTACCTGTTTTCAGGGTATCTGGCGGGTGATTGGCTAGAAAAAATCAAAACCTCGCGTACTTACAAATTGCTCTACAGGCAGAACAATTTTTTAACCCTGTTCGCGATGCGAGTCTTTCCCGGCTTTCCACACTCCCTGATCAATTATAGCTCGGGCATACTTAAGGTAAACCTGATTCACTTTATATGCGCGGCAATTCTCGGACTTTCCATCAAGTCATACCTGTATGCCAGGGTAATTTACGGCGCAACCTCTGCCGCATCACTGGAAGAATTACTGAATATTTCTACCTTCGGCCCCCTGATATTATTATCCGTGCTAAGCCTGCTGGGTGTTTATGTCAGGCAAAAGCTAACGGGAAACCACGAATAAGTGCGCGTTCAGAGCCACAGTTTAGTGGCTCGTTGATTGTGCGGCGAAATAGGTATACCTTAGAATTTCGTCTTATGTACAACTAGTCGATCGATTAACAACCCTCGCAGGAACCGACCATGCCGACAATAAAAAAAACCGCTGTAAAAAGGAAAACTACCCCTAAAAAAGCAGCGAGTAACAAAGTCATTGTTAACAAAAAAGCGCCGGCCCAAAAGAAAAAAGCCGCCACTAAAAGTAGAGTTGCTGCAGATACAAGACAGGCACTACTTAAAAAGCTCAGGGAAGACTTAAAATCGACCAAAGAGACATTCAGGCAGGCTACAACAGCGGCTAAAGAAGAGCTCAAACTCGTTAAAGAAGCCGCTAAAGCCGAAATGGACGTACTAAACGAGCGTCTTAAGGCTTCATTAAAACGTGAAAATTCACTGCTTAAACTGGGTGAAAGGAAAGCCAGGATGATGCTGGCAGCCGGTCGACGCTGGGAAAAACAACAGATCGCCAAAATTAAAAAACTGGCGGAAAAGAAAAAATGAGACCACCTCTGACATATCGCTTAACTTTTTGATTTTCATGACTTAGATCAACTCCAAACAGGATGGTTGAGGTAAATTTACCATCATCGACTTAACTTAATGAATCAGGCAAAAAACCTATTTTCAAGATCGAACGGCATAATTTTTTTATATTTACACACGATGCATTCTGCACATGCACGTGAAACAATTATCAATAATAAAGAGGTAAGTTCATGGCTAATGGCGTACGCACCATCCCTTTCTCGGAACGGGAAGATGTTCGTGAAAATACATTCGGTCACGTTTGGACGCAGGAATTAAATGATGTATTTGCGGATGTGGCCAAATATTATGACAAGGCAAACAACGTTGCTAGCCTGGGTCTCTGGGGCTATTTTCGTAAAAAGTTTTTGGCAACCATAGAACTACGCAGCAATCAGAAAGTATTAGATGTTTGCGCGGGCACCAATGCCATAGGCATCGGCCTCTTACAAAAACAACCGGATTTACAGGTTCATGCCATGGACAGAAGCGAAGCCATGCAGGAAGTCGGGCGTCAACTAGCTGAAAAGCAAGGAGTTCATATTGAAAGCACGATTGGCGATGTGCACCACCTGCCCTTTCCGGATAATCATTTTGATGTCGTTACACTACAATTTGCTTCTCGACACCTGCGTGTCTTAGAAGTATTTGGAGAGATCAAGCGAGTACTTAAACCGGGAGGGCATTTTTATCACAGCGACATGCTTCGCCCCGGCAATCGTCTCATAGAAAAGATTCATTATATCTACCTGCGAGCCTGCCTTACGGTGACCGCCTGGATATTCAGCAGTGGTCCCGCAGCCCTTAACTGCAGAAAGTATTTTGTGAATGCCTTGAGCCTGTTCTATTCAGCCGAAGAATTATCTGACCTGTTGAGGCAACTAGGTTTTCATGATGTAGCCAGCAAGACGCTGCTTGGAGGACTGCTGGGCTTCCATAAAGCAGTAAAAAAATAAACCGGGCAGGCTGGTGAATTTCTGAGAACAAAACCCGTATCCCAGGTGCAATGAACGAGTTTTTGATGCGGGCATTCAGCCAACGGAGGAGATCATAAGCCAGCCTCGATCGAAAGCCGTGTGACATCCTCAAGGTATGGCTCCTGTGGGCATATCAGAAACTTATCAGCATCTCTATTAAATGTCTGGATTTCTTTCCAGCCCTGTCAGTTCCCGAGTAACTCCGTTCCGATTTGTTTAATTTCAGCTAGCAATCCCTCGATATGACACGCGCGCGTAGCGTGGTTGATGATGCAGACCCGCAGCACTGGTCTGGCATCGATGTGGGTAACCGACATCAGGAAATTTCCTTTAGCTTCGATGCGATCTCTTATTTCGCTGTTGATGGCGTCAACCCGGGTTTCGGTTAACTCGCCCGGGGCATAACGGAAATTGCAAATAGAAAGTTGCGGCGCGGCGACCAGTTCTAAGTCAGGGTCTGCTTCGACCAGCTCGGCCAGATATTGCGCGCATTGGGCGTTGTAGAGGACATTCCGACCCAGGCGCTCACGACCATAGTGTCTGAATGTGATATAGGCTGGCAGCGCACGAAAGCGCCTGGATAGCTCCGGGCTCAGGTGAAAAAACATATACTGTTCATCGGGACCATCTAGGGGAAAATGTATATAGTCCGAACGCTCATAGAATAGCTGCCTGGCACAAGTTGGATCCCGATAGAGTATTACACTGCTTTCGACCGCGTTATAAAACCATTTATGCAGATCCATGGTGATCGAGTCGGCTCGTTCTATGCCGGCGTATAGTGGTTTGAGCTCCTCCGACATCAAACCCCCGCCACCGTAGGCGGCGTCAATATGCAACCACACCCCCGCGTCTCCACATATTTCAGCGATATCGGCCAGTGGGTCGATCGCGCCGGTAGTGGTCGTGCCTGCACTGGCTACGACACACACAGGGCAGTCGGCCTGCTCCAGTGCCTGGACTAAATCCCGAGGGCGCATACGAAAATCATCGTCAACATCGACCGTGACTACCTGGTCGGTTCCGATGCCCAAAATAGCCGCCGCTCGCTGGATAGAAAGATGGGTCGCACGCGAGCAAATGATCACCGGTGATGCGCCGTTACCACAGGCTAACAGCCCGCGGCGTCGATAACCCTCGCCGAATCGATGGGTCAGCGCACAGGCCAGCGCGGTCAAATTGGATATCGAACCACCGCCGATAAACACCCCATCGGCCGCTTCGGGGTAATCAATCAGCTCGATTAACCATTTGATAACCGTGCGCTCAATTGTTGCCGCACCCGGCGACCCCGGATAGCCGACAACATTCTGGTTTAGCGTTGCCACCAGCGCGTGGCTCAGCGGGTCGACTGGAACCCCGGAAGGAGCGATATAGCCGAAAAATCCAGGGTGCGTGTTGCGCCTGCTATAGTGTAGCAACACCGATCCGATTTCTTGCAAAACTTCGTCGAGCGATAAACCGTCGCCGGGTATCGCACCTGGAAACCTGGCCTGCAGCTCGGCGGCGACTGAGGGCTGGACGATAGGAGACTGCATTCGCGACTGTAGGTAAGGCGCGAGAACCTGGTTCAAATCCAGGTCGACGAAACTGGCGAGATCGTCGGATGGGTCGATGGTCGGTGGGATGGGCCTGGGCATCTACTCTCGGTTATCCTGCAAAACCATATGCGCTGCTTTCTCCCCAATCATGATGGTCGGTGCGTTGGTATTGCCCGACACGATTTCGGGCATGATCGATGCATCGGCAATCCTGAGCTTATCAAGGCCATGTACGCGCAGGCGCGAATCGACCACGGCAAGGTCATCCTGCCCCATCTTGCAGGTACCGACGGGGTGATAAATCGTCTGGCTGTACTCGCGCGCGGCCTGGAGTAATTCTTCGTCGCTCTGGTATTGGCGCCCCGGCACGTATTCATCGATGATGTGTTTTTTCAGCGCCGGTGCGTTGGCAATACACCGCGCCACCTTGATGCCGTCGACTGCAACCTGACAATCGCGGTCGTCAGACAGATAGTTAGGATAGATAGCCGGGTATTGCATCGGGTCATTAGATCTGATCCGAATCTCACCGCGGCTGTGGGGACGAAGCTGGCACACCGATGAGGTAAATGCGGAGAATGGGTGCACACCCCCACCCGGTTTATCGGCGCTTAAGGGTTGCATGTGAAACTGGATGTCGGGACGCTCTACGGATGGATTGGAGCGCGTGAATATCACGACCTGGCTCGCCGCCAGGGTTAAGGGACCGGAGCGAGTGAGAAGGTACTGCAAGCCTACTTTTAATTTTTTCAGCGGATTATTCAATTCGTCGTTCAGGGTTCGCGCGCTGGTTTTAAAGACCAGTCTGATTTGCAGGTGATCCTGCAAATTCTTGCCCACGCCCGGCAATGAGTGCAGGGTTTCCACTCCCGCCTGCGCCAGCCATTTGGGGTCACCGATACCTGAGCATTGCAGGATCTGCGGTGTGTTAATCGCGCCAGCGCTTAAGATCACTTCGGCATTTGCTTTTACCCTGTGCGTTTTTCCACCCTGTCTGTACTCGAGTCCGGTTACGCTTCGGCCGTCTAATAATAGCCTGGTTACCTGCGCCCTGGTTAATACGTTTAAATTTCGACGATGTCTGACAGGCTTCAGAAAACTTCTTGCGCTACTCCAGCGCAAGCCCTTATAGGCGGTTTGTTGAAAGTAACCAACCCCTTCCTGACTCGCGCCGTTGCAATCCTCGTTCAATGGAATACCGATCTCGGTGGCTGCCCGGATAAAATATTCCGCGATCGGTCGGCGCAACCTTAAATCCGAAACTTTTTGCGGTCCACCTACCGCATGAAATGCATCGGCGCCGCGCTGATTGTCTTCCGACTTTTTAAAAAATGGCAATACGTCTTCAAAACTCCAGCCGTCATTCCCGAGCTCCGCCCAGCGGTCGTAATCCTGTGGCTGGCCTCTCACATAGAGCAAGCCATTGAGCGAGCTCGAACCGCCCAGCACTTTTCCACGCGGCCACTGCAATTGCCGCCCTGCAATCCCGCTATCGGGTTCGGTCAGATAGCACCAGTCGAACGAGGGATTGTGCATAGTCTTGAAGTACCCGACCGGAATATGAAGCCATGGGTTCCAGTCTCTGCCCCCGGCTTCGATTAGCAGCACTCGATGGGCAGGATTTTCAGACAGGCGGTTAGCCAGTACGCACCCGGCAGAACCCGCGCCAACGATGATAGTGTCAAATTCGCTCAATTCTCTTATTTACCTGCAAATAATGTTGATCCCTACCTTAATCGGTGCGACAGAATAACGCGCATTGCACCCGGCACCAAATGCGAAGCATCGGTTTCCGTTACTACAGTGTAAACAGAATTTTTTGTTTTAGGCAGGAATGTCCGTATTATCAGGCTTCTACCATTGACAAACTCGATATCGTCGAAATAGCAGGTTTTGAGGTTTGCTATTTTGTGCCGTATTGAGAAGGGAGCCCGGTCGATATTCTCAATCTTTCTATTTACTTTAATTTCATCAGGAACCACTGGCAAGGATACCATCCGTTGTATCTATCCTTTTGGGTGAATTTTATTCTCATCACCCTGATGTATAACGGAATTGAATCCCTTGTGCGCAACGATTTCTGGCAAATTACCCCTGGTTTGCCGCTCCTGATCTCTTATCTGGTATTCAGTCGACTGGTCGTCTTCCCCTGGCAGGTTGTGGGTTTACTTCGCTGTTGTGAAAAACACTTTCTGGACCCTGGACAAACACTACGAATTCGCGGCATTCAGGGCCTGGTCATCGTTGTCATTATCATGAATGCTGTCGGGGTGATCGATATGCTGCATTGGTACAAGCTGGCGCAAAAACAGGCTTTGGACAAAGCGAGGATCTCGGACACGAAAAATTATTCCTTATCTTTGCAAAAAAATGCAACCCTTATCTATCTAACTGGGACATTGGATTTCGGCATAACAGGCAACATGGAGGCAATGCTAATCAACAATCCTGGAATTCACGGCATTGTTTTGAGTAGTACTGGCGGTATGGTTTCCGAGGGACGCGGACTATTTCGTTTAATCGACCAATACGAGCTCGATACTTTTGTCTATGGGGAATGCAGCTCAGCCTGCGCGCTGGCATTTATCGCCGGCAATAAGCGTTATATGGCGGCGAACGCCAGGCTGGGATTCCATCAATACAACTTGCAACTACAATCCCCATTTCAACCTGTTGACGTCATTGAGGCGCAGAAGCATGATTTAAAATTACTGCGTAAGAAGCATATTTCCAGTCAATTCCTGGAACGGGTGTTCAAGCAACCCAGTCATTTGATCTGGTTTCCCACAGTGAGGGAATTGCTTGAATCCGGTGTCATTGACGCCCTTACCGGGGAGCAAAACGAGGGCCGTCACGCGGACAAACCCTACCAAGGGATTAAATAACCGGCTTTAACCCGACAACATCCAAATTTTCGATTTATGTACAGAATATAATACCCGCAGTTGTTCAACCTATGAATTCATGCTACGGTCGATTGCTATGCACTATGCAGGTGAAGAACCCAGGCGGGAACTGACATAATAATAATCCTGGTTTTTTAATTGCATTCCAACCAATATATTACCCATGAATAATAACGATCATCTGGTTCGCTTCGAGAAAGTTCAAAAGAGTTACGACGGTGAAACCCTGGTGGTAAAAAATCTGAATCTGAATATCGCCAGGGGTGAATTTTTAACCCTGTTAGGGCCATCGGGTTCCGGCAAGACAACCTGTTTAATGATGCTGGCTGGATTCGAAACGGCAACCCATGGTGAAATTTTTCTGGATGGACAAAGCATCAGTAACGTCGCCCCGCACAAGCGAAACATCGGCATGGTATTTCAGAACTATGCCCTGTTCCCGCACATGACCGTTGGAGAAAATATCGCCTTTCCCCTGGTAGTCCGCAAGCATTCCAGGCAAGAAATCCACGAGCGCGTAGAGCGTGCTCTGGACATGGTGCATCTGAAAGGCTTTAATTCGCGCCGACCGTCGCAACTATCGGGCGGGCAGCAACAACGCGTTGCCCTGGCGCGCGCGCTGGTATTCGAACCTAAACTCGTACTGCTTGATGAGCCGCTCGGGGCACTGGATAAAAATCTGCGTGAAGAAATGCAGTACGAGTTGAAGCATATCCATGAAAATCTCGGCATCACCATGATTTTTGTCACTCATGATCAGTCGGAAGCACTCATCCTGTCGGACAGGATTGCCGTTTTCGACGATGGTGTCATCCAGCAGGTCGACTCACCCGACGTGCTATACGAAGAACCAAAAAATGCTTTTGTTGCCAATTTTATCGGTGAAAACAACCGTTTTAGGGGCGTGGTTAAGGAAATCTCATCCGATATATGCTCGGTCGAAATTGAAGGCGGAGGCATCATCAAGGCGAAGCCGATTAACGTCAATAGCGTCGGCGACAAAACGACGCTTTCACTGCGTCCCGAACGGGTGTATATCAATCCAGAAGCGGGGGTAACACCCAATGTCATGGATGCAAAGGTACTGGAACTCATTTATCTGGGCGATCATATCCGCACCCGGGTTGCAGTCGCCGGAAATGACAGTTTTGTGGTAAAAATCCCGAATTCAAGCGAACATTCGCAATTATCGAAAGGGCAAACCGTCAAAGTTGGCTGGGCCAGCGAGGATTGTCGAGCGCTGGATGTGCAAACTGTCTGATTTAAGGACTGCAAGTCGTGGAATTGTATTAGCAGCTTTACCATCTGCTCTGTTATAGGCTAAAATCATAGAGCAATTCCATAAAGCGATTAAAAAATTGATCAAAACTAAAAATGAGGAACATATTAAAGATGAAAGTTTCATTCAAAAAAACAACAATGGCCCTGGCTACGGCGGCTGCCGTTAGTCTTGGTGGCATCGGTACGGCAACCGCCGAAATCGAATTAGTCGTCGTATCCTGGGGCGGCGCTTACGCGGCGAGCCAGCAAAAGGCTTATTTCGATCCTTACATGGCGCTGAATCCAGATATTAAAATTATTACCGACGATTCAGGGGACCAGGCTGTGGGCAAGCTTCGCGGCATGAACGAGGCCGGCAATGTTACCTGGGCCCTGGTGGACGTGCCTGCCACCGACGCTATTACACTCTGCGACGAGGGGCTGGTCGAAGAGATCGATCACGATACTGTGCTAACCCCAGCCCCTGACGGTACGCCGGCATCAAAGGACTTCGGTGATTTGATTATATCACCCTGTTTTGTTCCGAATATCGTCTTCTCAACCACCTTTGGTTATCGTACGGATTTAGTCAAGGTGGCCCCGACGACTATTAACGATGTGTTCGATCTGGAAAAAATCCCGGGCAAACGTGCGTTGGAGAAAAAACCCATCGGTAATCTGGAATGGGCCTTGCTCGCAGACGGTGTGGACCCGGACAAGATCTATGAAACACTCGACACCGAAGCCGGCCTGGACCGGGCTTTTGCCAAGCTCGACACCATTAAGGACCAGGTAATTTGGTGGGAAAAAGGCGCACAAACACCGCAATTACTCGCCGATGGCGAAGTGGTCATGGGTTCGACCTACAATGGCCGGCTCTTCTCTGTCATCGAGGAAGAAAAACAGCCCATTGCGATGATGTGGGACTGGCAGATGTTAGACCTGGACGGATGGGTGTTGCCGAAGGGTGGGCCGCATAGAGCCGAAGCGTTGAAATTACTCAGTTTCGCTTCCGAAACCCAACAGCTTGCCAATCAGGCCAAATATATCTCCTACGGCCCGGCTCGCAAGTCTTCGGCGTCTATGGTAGGCAAGCACGCCACACTCGGCATAGACATGGCTCCGCATATGCCAACGGCTCCCGCTAACGCCAAAAACACCCTGTTATTCAACTACGAGTGGTGGTCAGACCGCAAAGACGACCTGACCGAGCGATTCAACGCCTGGCTAGCGAGATAATCTCAAGTTGGTACAATTGGGGCGGCCGTTGGTCGCCCTAATTTTTTCGGCAAGCCGAACAGATTTGACAAGATGAATACGGCAACCACTTCGTCTGAAGTCATCACCACCGCGGACGGCACGCCACTTAAACTGAGCCTTGCGCGTGCCCAGCGACGGCTTAAAATCCGCGCCCTATTGCTGGTATTTCCCCTGTTCATTTTTATCATGGGCACATTTTTCGTACCGGTGTTCGATATGCTGTTTCGCAGTGTCGAGAACCAGATGGTTCCTGAGATTTTAATAAAAACCGCACCACTGCTGCTCGAGTGGGATGACCGCCAGGGTGAGCTACCCACAGAGGAGGTATTTGCAGCCGCCCAGGAAGATTTTGCGATTGGTTACAAAGCAAAAACCATTCTCAGGGTCGGCCGGCGAATGAACTACGAAAAACCGGGCTTCTCCAGCCTGTTCAGAATAACAGCCCGCAAAGCCGGTAAATTCGAAGCTCCATACAAAGAGGCCTTCATTAAGGCCCATAAAAAGTGGGGAGACATCGAGACCTGGCGTTATCTGAAACGGGAATCCGGTATTTACACGATATCCTATTACCTGGCGGCCATGGATCTGAGTTATGGTGCGAGAGGCGGCATTTCACTTAAATCGGAAAAAGAGGCGATTTATCTCAAACTGTTCTGGCGAACACTGAAATTAAGTTTACTGATTACCCTGTTGTGTTTAGTGCTCGCCTATCCGATCGCCTATCTGCTATCAACCTTACCGGTCAAGACCAGCAACCTGTTGATGATCCTGGTTTTATTGCCATTTTGGACATCGCTACTGGTACGAACGACGGCATGGATAGCCTTACTGCAACGACAGGGGGTGATCAACGATGTACTGGTTGCTATCGGCTTGATCAGCGATGATGGGCGGCTGGCGATGATTCACAATGCCACCGGTACGGTGGTCGCGATGACGCATATTTTACTGCCGTTCATGGTCTTACCCCTGTATTCGGTGATGAAAACCATTCCACCGACCTACATGCGCGCAGCAAAAAATCTGGGAGCAACACCCACCGTCGCCTTTATTCGCGTTTATTTTCCCAACACCGTTTCAGGCATAGGAGCTGGCGCTATTTTGGTATTCATCATCTCGATCGGCTATTATATAACGCCGGCGCTCGTGGGTGGTGTCGATGGTACGCTGATCAGTAATTTCATCGCCTATCACATGTCTACTTCACTCAATTGGGGTCTGGCTGCCTCGCTCGGGGTTATGCTGCTTGGTATCGTGCTGGTGCTTTATTATATCTACGACAAGATTGTCGGCATCGACAATATGAAACTGGGTTAAATGATGGCGCTTCCAACGTATGCGACTTTGGGTGAGAGAATCTGGTTCTATAGCTTCAGATGCATCTGCACATTGATTTTCCTGTTTCTGATTATCCCCATCCTCATCATTATTCCCCTGTCGTTCAACGCGGTACCGTTTTTCACCTTTACCGAAGCCATGCTGAGTTTTGATCCGGCAGGCTATTCTCTAAAATGGTACGAAGAATTTTTTACCAGTCTCAACTGGCAGGGAGCAGTCAGGAACAGCCTGATAATTGCCTTCTTTTCTACCATACTGGCCACAGTTCTCGGCACCCTGGCGGCACTCGGACTGAGCCGTTCGGTAATGCCCTTCAAATCGGTATTGATGGGGCTGTTAATCTCACCGATGATCGTACCACTCATCATATCCGCAGCGGGGATGTACTTCTTTTATTCCAGAATCGGTCTTCAGGGTACGTTTACGGGCGTCATACTGGCGCATGCGGCGCTCGGCACACCTTTTGTCGTCATTACCGTAACAGCGACGTTATCGGGTTTTGATGAGGTGCTCATACGCTCATCTGCCAGCCTGGGAGCAACGCCTACCACGACCTTTTTCCACGTCATCATGCCCCTGATTCTTCCCGGTGTCATCTCTGGCGCCCTGTTTGCCTTTATCACTTCGTTTGACGAAGTGGTGGTGATTTTATTTGTCGGCAGTTACAAACAACGAACGATTCCGTGGCAAATGTTCTCCGGCATCCGTGAACAGATCAGCCCGACCATTTTAGCCGTGGCAACCATATTGGTCATTTTTTCCATGGCGCTGTTAACCGCGGTCGAACTGCTACGAAGACGCAACGAAAAACTACGCGGCCTGACACCCAACTAGTACTAGATGGAAGATAAGTACAGGCCGCTGACGCTATCAGTTTTTGATCAATCACTTTCTCGAAACATTCGAATCAACCGAACCGGTAGATAAACTAGTGCCGTGTAACTTTGAGAACGAACTCAATAGCTACCGGGAAGATGCGTCAGATTAAAATTGGCCAGGAAAGCAATACCGCGTAAAATCTGGCGTCGACACATTTTGTGGCTTGCCGCTGTTAAGGAATAAAGTTGCTCGCAACACTAAACGCCATAACCCCGATCTTTCTGATCATCGCGATTGGACATCTGCTATTTCGCACCCGCGTAGTGGGTGAAAGCGTCTGGTCGGCGATCGAACACATCTGTTTTTACCTGTTATTGCCTTTCCTGATCATCCGCACGCTGAGTCGCGCCAACCTGGGGAGTGTGCCCATAATCGATTTCATGACCGTGTTGGTGGTTGCCATTATGGGCATGTCTATCCTGCTGATCCTGGTCCACACACTGCTTCGCAAGCGTTATCCATCGAGTGGGCCCAGCTTCACCAGTTTGTTCCAGGGTGCTACCCGATTTCACGGATTCGTCGCGCTTGCAGTCATAGGTCCGTTATACGGTGATACTGGTGTGACGCTAGCGGCACTCGCGCTCGCAATTATGGTGCCACTACTCAATGTCCTTTCGGTGATTGTTTTATCGGTATATGGGGCAAACGATAAGGATCCAGATATCCGGCAAGTATTACTGCGCATCGTGCAAAATCCTCTGATCATCGCCTGTCTCACTGGCCTCATTTTAAACTGGGTTGGCGTTCCCGATGTAATATTCAGTACCATCGAAATTATCGGCAACGGCGGCCTTGGCCTGGCCCTGCTGGCAGTTGGCGCCAGTCTACGCATCGATCAGGCCGCAGAGCAGAAACTGCTGGTCGCTACCGGCGTTTTTGTGCGCCTGATCGGCATGCCTTTGATCATCATCGGTATGGCCTGGCTGATCGGCCTGGATGGTTTGCCGCGCACCGTGGCTATCATTGCCGGTGCAGTTCCGACTGCCGCCTCGTCCTACGTAATGGCTCGAAAAATGGGTGGTAATGCCGAACTCATGTCGAATATTGTTACTTTCCAGGTGATTGTCGCTTTTATTACCTTGCCGATGTTTATATATATCGCCGAGCAACTCCCTGCCACCTAGCCCCTATTTTCCAGGTACCTTATTCGAGGCCCTTAACCCTCACTTCATACCCCTGCTCCTCCGGCTCGTCATCAGTCATTTCAGCAGGAAATCCGGGCGCGAGGATATCGATCCCGGCGGCTTCTTCGAGGCGTTTGATAATATTGGGGGACAGCTCACGAGGCCCATAACGCTCTCGTCCCTGGTTAAAAATCTGTTCCATGATCGGTGCCAGTTCCAGTTTTAAATTGCCGCAGTTGGCGACCTCATTGAACAAGCCAATATCCTTGCACACCAGGTCCATGGTGAAACTGATATCGCGGCTGCCATTGAGTATCACCTGACTTTCGGTTTCATGCACCAACGAATTGCCGGAAGAAATTCGGATCGCTTCATTATCTGGAGAAAATCGTTATACAGGTGCCGAATAACTTCGGTCATTATTATGATTGCGCAGTTGGAAGCAACACCAATTTCTTAGCGTTCGCATCGAAGATTATTGACCGCTGGATTTACCGCATAAGGCTATTTATACTCGCTCGGCTCGAATCATCAGGTGAACGCTTACCATGCCCAAAATAACCACCGTGTACTGGCGCGATATACCCGCCCAGGTCATAGCCAAAGAGCGTCGAGACAGCACCAAAAAGGTGCTCAGCGAACGATTTACAGAGGCAATCGACAAGGCAGCGATGCGGGCCAAAATGGCCGGCACCGATGCTTATCTTGAGCAATGGCGTCACGAAGAGCAAAAATGTGGCAGGGATTTACAGGCTGCTGTCGACCAGGCGGCGACGCAGATCGAACAAGATTACGATGATGCTCGACTCGAGAGGCTGATACGCAGTGGAGGTATTGAAGCCGAATAATCAGCCCCGCCTGGCAGCCGTATCACTCCAGCGCTTTTATCAAATCCCGTCCTTCATTACGAGCATTGTTCACCGTGGTATTTACCGCATAATACTGGTACCGGGGTGAGGTATCACGTATCAGCACATCGGGAATGTCGGTTTTTTCCGAGCTGCAATCGAGCCAGGCGTTATAATTGTCCGGGGCAATATGTACCGGCATTCGATGGTGAATATCACTCATCGAGTGGTTTGCTTCGGTAGTAATGATCGCGCAGGACTGTATTTCATTGCCTGCGGCATCCTGCCAGTGTTCCCAGATTCCCGCCATCGAAAACAGGCTGTGATCGAGATGGCAGCAATAGGGCTGCTTGCGCTCGTTTTCCGTTCTCCATTCGTAAAATCCATTGGCTGGAATCAGGCATCGCCGCCGCCGATAAGCCTGACGAAACGAAGACTTTTCCGCCACCGTCTCGGCACGAGCATTAAACATGCGGTTACCCAGGGAGATATCCTTTGCCCAGGATGGTATCAATCCCCAACGAAAAAATGTCAGCCGCTTATCGCAATAGGCCATCACCGGGGTCGTAGGAGCTATATTATAACGCGCACTGAATATCTCGGGTGGTGGCGCATTGTAGTGTTCAGCGATATCGCGCGCATTACTATCCAGAAAAAACCGGCCGCACATTAATAATATTCCTCGGGCTTTTCGAACAGAATCTACCTGATCACGCGTCTAATCAGCACCAAAATATACCCCATCACGAAGCTAAAAACCGCATAATACAGCATCCTGTTCACTCTAAGATTACATGAACCTTGTCAGCACGATAAACCTTTACCATAGCTACGGTGATCAACCGTTACTGGACAATGCCAACCTGAATATTGAAACCGGAGAGCGCATTTGTCTGGTTGGAAAAAATGGTGCTGGTAAAACAACGCTATTGAAGATGATCGCGAGGCAGCTGGTGCCCGATAACGGCTCTATCAGCTATTCAAAGGATATTCGTATCGCCGAGCTAGAGCAGGAGGTACCTGGAGAGTTGCAGGGTAGCGTTTATGATTGTATTGCCACTGGTATCGGTACTTTGTCCCGTGTATTTACCGACTGGCATCACCTTGCTCTCGAAGCCGCCAGTGATCCGAGCGTATTGCCTCGCCTGCAAAATCTACAGGACATCATCGAGACCAACAATGCCTGGAATCTGGAAAACCGTATTTCCACGATCATCTCGATTCTTGATTTATCGGCAGACACACCTTATAACGAACTGTCGGGCGGAATGAAGCGACGTGTTTTACTCGGACAGGCACTGGTATCCGATCCAGACCTGCTGCTACTCGATGAACCCACCAATCATCTGGATATCGACTCAATACTCTGGCTGGAAGATTTCCTGCGCCAGTTCAGGGGCAGTTTGTTATTTATCACCCACGACCGTTCGTTTCTGCGCGCACTTGCCACCCGCATCGTCGATCTCGACCGGGGCAACTTGACCAGCTGGCCGGGTAGTTACGAAAAGTACCTGCAAGCCAAACAGGCTCAACTCGACGCCGAAGACACACACAACGCGTTATTTGACAAAAAGCTGGCGCAGGAAGAAATCTGGATCCGTCAGGGGATCAAGGCGAGAAGAACACGCAACGAAGGCCGTGTGCGTGCACTGAAAAAATTGCGCCAGGAACGCATGCAACGCCGTGAAGTAACGGGGCGAATAAAACTGGCCAAACAACGCTCGGAGCTTTCCGGCAAGCATGTGATCACCGCAGAAGATATTTCGTTTCAATGGCCGGGCAAACCGATCGTTAACCGCTTTAGCTGCAATATACTGCGCGGTGACAAGATCGGCATTATCGGCCCTAACGGTTGTGGGAAATCGACCCTGATACATCTACTGCTCGGTAAGCTCCAACCACAACAGGGACGTGTCGAGCTCGGTACCAAACTGGAGATCGCTTACTTCGACCAGCATCGAGAAACCATCGATCTGGAAAAAAGCGTGCGTGATAACATCGCAGACGGCGCCGATACGGTCACTATCAACGGCCTGTCAAAACATGTTATAGGCTATCTAAAGGATTTCCTGTTTAGCGAAAAGAAAATCAACCTGCCGGCAAAAGCTCTTTCTGGCGGTGAGCGAAATCGATTGCTGCTGGCCAGGCTATTTACTCGCTCGTTCAATGTTTTGATCATGGACGAGCCCACCAACGATCTCGATATGGATACGCTAGATCTGCTCGAAGAACAACTGGTCGAGTTTAACGGTACCTTGTTACTGGTCAGTCACGATCGAAGTTTTATCGACAATCTGGTCACCAGTACCCTGGTATTTGAAGCCCCGGGACAGGTCAACGAGTACATAGGCGGATACGAAGACTGGATCAGACAAAGGCCCCAGAAATCTGATTCGCCAGGTTCAGCAGCATCTTCGCCAAAACCTGCCCAAAAATCCAGACAATCAAATACCGAAGAGGGGGCCCGCAAAGAACTCAAGGCTTTGCCGGGCAAGATAGAAAAGCTCGAAGCCAAAATTGCCGAATTACAGCAAAATTTCGCCGAACCTGACTTCTACCAGCAGGACCAGCAGACAATTCGTGAGAGGCAAGATCAGCTAAAATCTCTCGAAGATTCGTTGAATGACCTGTACCAGCGTTGGGAGTCTCTCGAAGCCCGGTAATTTTACTGGTTCTCCCCTGAATACGTAGGGTCGCCCAGAGGATTATCAAATTTATTCGACCAGCCTGATTATGTAAGGTCGAATTAATTCGACCCTACACACTACATTCAGTTAACGAAATGCTATGATGAGCCCATTCTGAAATCTTAATTCGACCCGGTGAACAAAAAAGAGGCTATTCCAGGCAAATTAACGATAATCCCCAGGGATCAACACAACATATCACGAAAATCGATATCGAAATCTGCGCTCAAGGTTTTGTATCGTCTTACTAGTTCCGGTTATCGGGCTTGTCTGGTTGGTGGGGGAGTTCGCGATCTATTGCTGAAAAAACAACCCAAGGATTTCGATATTGCGACCGATGGCACGCCAGAACAGGTGCGTGCGCTTTTCAAAAACAGTCGCATCATCGGACGCCGGTTTCGACTGGTGCATATTCGATTTGGGCGTGAAATCATCGAAGTAGCAACATTTCGCAGCCACTACGCCGACTCGCCGCGGACCGAATTGAGTTCCCAGGGCCGGATCCTGCGCGATAATACTTTTGGCGATATAGCAGACGATGCATTACGGCGGGACTTCACCGCCAACGCGCTTTACTACGATATAGAGAACTATTCGATCCTTGATTATACAAACGGACTCGCCGATCTCGAATCGCGCTCCTTACGCCTGATTGGGGAAGCCAGCACCCGATACCAGGAAGACCCCGTGCGCATGCTGCGCGCGGTACGTTTTGCCGCGAAACTCGATTTTGAAATTGAACAGGAAACATCCAGGGCCATATTTGAATGTGGATATCTGCTACGCGATATTCCCGCAGCGAGATTATTTGAGGAGACGATAAAACTGTTTCATTCGGGCAAGGCGACCCGTGTCTTCGAGTTGCTGCGACATTATGACCTGCTGCAATACCTGTTTCCGGCCCTCGATGAATTACTGCGCAAGGAGCCCGTCGAAGCGATGCTCGATTTTATCGATCAGGCTTTGGTCAATACCGATGCACGCGTCAACAGTGACCAGCATGTTTCCCCGGCATTTATCTTTGCCGTACTCTTGTGGCCAGCGGTACACCAGCGCGCGGCTGCTTTACAATCGGATCAGTTGAAATCGATTCCCGCCCTTACCCAGGCTGGTAGCGAGGTCATGAGCCGGCAACTGAAGCATATAGCGATTCCCAGACGTTTCAGCCAGATGGCCCGGGATATCTGGATCGCTCAACCCAAATTTGAGCGTACCAAAGGTAAACAGACAATGCGTTTGATCGCTCATCCCTGGTTCCGCGCAGCCTACGATTTCATGTGCATCCAGTCGATGGTCGGTCTGGTACCCGCCAAACTCTGCCGTTGGTGGACCGATTTCCAGCAATCCCATCCCGTTCACGAAAAGCAGCACAATCCGCGCGAACCCCGCAGAAATCGGCCGGCGCGCAAGAGACAGACAAACTGAACCCGCACTATCACAAGGATAGAGCACTAACGTTATCCCATGGATAGAGCACTAGCATTTGTAGGTATCGGCAGTAACCAGGGCGATCCAGTTTCAATCGTACGGGAGGCGATTACCTGCCTGGATCATATTCCAGACAGTGAGGTAACAAAGTATTCACCTTTATACCAGTCCGAGCCGGTAAGTGACATTCCCCAGGATGATTATGTCAACGCCGTCGCTGGTATAAAAACCAGTCTGCCGCCAGCCACCCTGTTACTGGAGTTGCAGTCGATCGAAGACGCTTTTTATCGGCGGCGAGATCCAGCGCTTAAATGGGCGCCGCGCACACTGGATCTGGATATCGTTCTCTACGGCAATCAAATGATCGACGACAATCACCTAACAGTGCCACATCGCGAAATGGCCAACCGTTTGTTTGTATTGCAACCCTTATTGGATATTACCGGCGATATCAATATTCCTGGTCTGGGTAGTCTGCAGGCATTGATAGACAGAGCTCCCACAATCGAGATGAGTAAAATTGACGCCTAAATCTGAAATGCTGAACCAGCGCCGATATATCGTTGTCGAGGGTCCCATCGGCGTAGGCAAATCCAGCCTGGTCAAAAAACTGGCGGATACCTTTGGCAGCGACCTGTTGCTGGAAAACGCTGAAGATAATCCCTTTATCAGTCAGTTCTACCAAAACCCGCGTCAGTTCGCATTGTCAACGCAATTATATTTTCTATTGCAACGCGCGCAGCAGGTACAGAACTTTCGCCAGAGCGATCTTTTCCAGAGTTCGCACATTGCTGATTTTATGATCGAGAAGGATCGTTTATTCGCCGAGCTAACTCTGAATAACGACGAATTAAAACTTTACGAGCAAATCTACCAACACCTGACTGTTGACGCACCCCGCCCCGATCTGGTGATTTACCTGCAGGCACCCCCAGAAGTTTTACGCACTCGTATCGCAAAGCGGGGCATCGAGTACGAACAGCAAATTGGTATCGATTACCTGAGCCGCCTGTGCGAATCTTACACGCGATTCTTTTACCACTACGATGAAAGCCCCTTGCTGACCGTGAACACACAGTCCGTAGATCTGGTCGATAATGCTGAGGAATTCCAGGCTTTACTCGACGAAATAAATAACATTCGATCTGGACGACATTATTTCAATCAGTCATCATTTCAACTTTAACCTAACGGCAAAATTATGTATTTACCCAGGCCATTGGAAGACAAGATCACTCTCCCCTACCTGAAAAAACTCAAGCAAAAAGGTGAAAGGTTTGCCTGTCTAACCGCCTATGATTACAGCTTTGCCAGGCTGATCGAACAGTGCGGCGTTGAAGTGGTTCTGGTCGGCGACTCATTGGGTATGGTGATACAGGGGCACGACACCACGATCCCGGTCACCCTGGATGATATCAAATACCATGCGACCACGGTTTATGCAGGATTGCAAAACGCGATGCTGATGCTCGACATGCCGTTTGGTTCGCTGAACTCGCCGCAACAGGCTCTGGATAACGCCAGCGAGTTGCTCAAGGAAACCCAGGCACAGGTGGTTAAACTGGAGGGTGGTATCACCCAGCTCAAGACCGTGGAGATGCTGTCAAAATTCGGCATTGCCAGCTGTGCGCATTTGGGTTTACAACCACAAATGGTACACAAGATGGGGGGCTATCGGGTCCAGGGCAAAGCCAAAAGCGCCGCCCAACAGATGGTCGAAACCGCCAGCGATCTGCAACAGGCCGGGGCAGACCTGTTGTTACTCGAATGCGTACCGGCAGCGCTGGCGGCCGAAATTACCCAGAAGCTCGAAATTCCGGTTATAGGTATCGGTGCGGGGGCCGATGTCGACGGTCAGATTCTTGTGCTACATGATATCCTGAACGTGACTGTGGGTAAGAAACCAAAATTTTCCAAGAATTTTATGCAGGATCAAACCAGCATCCAGGCCGCTGTCAGCCGCTATGTCGCCGAAGTGAAGCGAGGGCAGTTTCCCGACCAGTCACATAGCTTTTAAACGCGATACGGATCACCTATGTACCAGGCCACATCGGTAAGCGAACTGCAGCAATACGTCCAGCACTGGAAAGACCATGAGGAATCGATTGCATTTGTCCCGACTATGGGGAACCTGCATCAGGGTCATATGTCGCTGATCGAAAAAGGTCAGTCACTTTGCGATCGCTCTATATGCAGTATTTTTGTGAATCCGATGCAGTTTGGACCCAACGAGGATTTTAATCACTATCCTCGAACCCTGGAGGAGGATATCGAGCAGCTCGAAGCGATTGGCTGCGACCTGGTTTATATGCCGGCTGCTTCCGAACTGTACCCGGAGGGGCTCGAAAAAATTACCCAGGTTAAGGTGACCGACCTGACCGAAATTTTTGAGGGCGCGCATCGACCCGGTCATTTTACCGGGGTGGCCACTATCGTGTTAAAGCTATTAAATATCGTTAAGCCCGACATTTCGGTGTTTGGCAAAAAAGATTTTCAGCAATACCGCGTGATCAGTAAAATGGTGCAGGATCTGAACCTTGAGGTCGATATCATAGGATCCGAAACCACTCGCGATTCCAACGGTTTTGCCACCAGCTCGCGTAACCAGTATTTAAGCGAAGATCAAAAATCACTGGCCCCGCTAATTTATAAAACCCTTGAAGAATCAGCTACCCGTATCGCCGAAGGTGAAACAAACTTTAAGAGGCTCGAAAAGCGGGCAATCGAACGGCTCAACCAGGCTGGATTCGAAACCGATTATTTTTGCGTATGCAGTGCCGAGACACTAAAACCAGCCTCCGCCGAAGACAGGAGGCTGGTTATCCTGGTGACCGTTCTCCTGGGCAAAACCCGGCTGCTAGACAATATCGAAGTCGATCTCGGGTAACGGGATTCGAGCTAGTACAGCCCTCGCATCGATTCGATTCGCTCGATTACCTTGCGCCGTAGATGCCGCGGCTGCATCACTTCTACATCGGCGCCATACTTTAGAATATCCATGATCAATTCGGTGTCCTGGCTATAAGGTATTTGCAGCAGGTAAAATCCAGATTCGTCGTATTTGCCTTTTTGCTGTGGGTGCCATTGTTCGCGCGATACCCATCGAGCCAGCCTCGGACTAAAGCGCAATATTGCCTCGCTGGTATCGGCTCCGGAAAAAATGCCATAACCACTTTCCAGTTCCCGATCCAGTATTTCTTCGTCGATATCCCTGGCGGCCACCTGCCTGATCTCCAGGTGCAAAATGGCATCGACTGAAAAACTGCGTAAAGCATTTCTCAGGTGACACCAGCCATCGAGATACCAGTTATCCCGGTAATAAATCAAACGCTGTGGTGAGATTTCACGACTGGTTTCACTAGCATCCGAACGATTGTAGTAAACCATAGACAAGCGTTTGCGCGTGAGCAAAGCCCGGCTGATGACCTGGAAATCGTCACTGTTAACAGTTTTCGCGGTGGCGGGCAATATACGAATGCGCTTCGCAATCTCCTCGACGCTGTGGTCGTCATCATCCAGTAGCATTCGAATGCGTGAACGCAAGGGTTTGATATGGTTTGACAATACGCCTGGGTGCAGGTTTTCCAGCAGCGCGTCCATGCTCAACAATGCATGAATCTCGCTGGTGTTAAACCACAGGCCGGGTAATTGGTACTGTTCTGAACCCGGCTCGCCGTAGTCGTAGCTATAACCAGATCGTTCTCGATCCCAGACGATAGGAGCGGCCAGACGGTCACGCAGATACTCAAGATCGCGTTTGAAAGTGGCCGGAGACACTTCCAGGGCGTCGAGAAACTGGGCGCGCGTTACCACCCTCCGATTGACCAGCATCTGGTCGATGATATGAAAGCGCTCGGTTCGATCCATAGGAGTATATTTTTGCTGGCTCATCTTGTGAGCCACTGAAGCACGCATGATAGCACGATCTAATCGGAAACGGGCGTGTCGATGGCACCCCACCGTGAGCGTCTTCCCCGTCACTACCAGGCGTGAGATTCGCCTGGGATAATGCCTGCTGAATTCAGGTCTTTCAGATTCAGGCCGTAGGCGTGTTTACTAATCTGCGTAAGTAGAAGGCGTAGGTGGCAACTAGGGCGGCTACGGCGATCGAGATGCGCAGGGCATATCTGAATTCGAGCCAGAAGAGTAATGCAGAGACGAAAATGACGAGCACTATTATAGTGATATTTGGCGACGGGCCCTTATTACCAGAACGTAGATACAGCGCATAGCTGACTACACCCAGCGATGCAAACAACATTGGAAAAAGGCCATAGTCCAGGCCGCCGATGATCGTCGACAAGCCGGCGAACCCCAGGATAATCACCAGAAGAGGCGTAAAGCAACACAGCATGGCAATCACCGTGCCGACAATGCCATTACGCAGCAAGTTTTTGTTATCCATCATATATCTCCACTAAAAAATCCGCTTAAACCACGAGTCTCCACAAGGGGTCCTGCAACGGTTGTCAAAGAACCACAATATCCACATCACTATCGATCAACCCGCACAGCATGAGAGCTGCTTAACGTCTTTACTGAAAGTTTGGGCACAGAGTTTCAAACCTTCGACCATCGTCAGGTACGGGAATAACTGGTTAGCAAGCTGGTCGATAGTCATCCTGTTATGGATTGCCAATACCGCGGTCTGGATCATTTCACCGGCATTCGAGGCCAGAATTTGCACGCCGATCAGGCGTCCCGAGCTGGCTTCAATGACGAGTTTAATAAATCCATCGGTATCAAAATTAGCCAGTGCCCGGGGTACATGTTCCAGTTCCAGTGTTCGGCTATCGGTTTCAATGTTAATAGCGCGTGCCGCTTGTTCTGTAAGCCCGACCGTCGCGACCTGGGGGTCAGTAAAGATGACCGCCGGCATACTGGATAAATCCAGCGCGGCCTCACCGCCAGTCATGTTGATCGCCGCGCGAGTACCTGCGGCTGCGGCAACATAGACAAACTGTGGCTGGTTGCTACAGTCGCCCGCCGCATAAATATGCTCAACCGAAGTACGCATATGGTCATCCACCACTATCGCGCCCTTGTCGCCGGTTTCAATACCAATCGCCTGTAAACCGAGCTCGGCCGTATTCGGAGTACGACCGGTAGCAATCAACAATTTGTCGCCTTTAAAAGTGCCGTAATTCGTTTCCACGATAAATTTATCGTCATTAAAATCAACCCTGGAAGCCTGCGTCTGATTATAAACCTCGATACCTTCTTGCTTAAACGATTCCGCAAGCCTGTCGCCCAATATAGCGTCTTCACTGAAGAGTAATTTATTTCTGGCAAGCATCGTGACTTCAGCTCCGAGGCGTCGATAGGCCTGGGCGATTTCTACCGCAATGACCGAAGAACCAATCACGATCAGGTGAGCTGGAATATCTTCGGCGAATAGCGCCTCGGTGGATGTCCAGTAAGGTGTTTCATTTAGACCGGGCACGGGTGGAATGGCGGGCGATGCACCGCTCGCGACCAGGATACGGTCGGCCTGCAAGGTTTGCTCACTGCCATCGGCCTTGCTGATAATCAAGGTATCTGAACTGCTGAAACGGGCCTGACCCTTGATCAGGTTGATCGAAGGATTGCTTTCGAGGATGCTTTCATATTTGGCGCTGCGCAGCTCTTCCACTCGAGAAATCTGCTGTTTCAGTAATGCGGCTCGATCGATGCCAGGTTCATGATCGGCAAGACCCTGGAAGGGATTCGATCTTTGTTGCTGCGCCAGTTCTGCAACGCGTATCATGATCTTGGAGGGTACACAGCCGATATTGACGCAGCTGCCGCCTATGATGTCCTGTCGCTCTATCAGCGTCACTCGTGCACCCTTGTCGGCTGCCTTGATCGCGGCCGCGAAGGCGCCCGAACCGGAACCGATTATCGCAAGGTGCAGTTTAGCGCCAGACTTGTTAAACCCATCCGATCGATCACTATCGACGACACTGGCGCCATAGCCTTTATCCTCAATCGCCTTGAGCATGGCATCGGTACTGGTCTGACCATCCGATCTAATATCTGCCTGCTGATTTTCAAAAGATACACTCGCCTGGATACCAGCCAGCTGATTCAACGCCTGCTCAGCACTGACCGCACAATGGTTACAGGTCATACCGCTAATTTTTAATGCCAGCTCATACATTTTGTCCAGCCCAATTAATGTGATAATTGATTGAACTGTAAACTCCGTATCACAGTACGGAGTCAAGAGCAGTTTTATCTTTGTTGCGAGATGGAAAAGATAATGGGACAGGCTTCATCATCCTTACGGGCCTCGCAGTGCTGGATCAAATCCCTGAGATTGTGTTCTATCGAACGTAAATCTCGAATCTTTTTTTGCACCAGTTCGAGTTTTAGCCCGGCCAGCTCCCGGGTTTCCAAACATTGCTTTTCGCCCAGCTCCATCAACACCATTATCTCTTTCAGGGTGAAGCCAAGTTCCTGGGCCCGTTTAATGAATTGTATTTGCGCGATGGTCTGTTCCGGGTAGAGACGATAGCCTTCAACTGGTTTACCCGGCTCTTCAATCAAACCCAACCGTTGATAGTAGCGGATAGTTTCAATGCCAACACCGGCGCGTTCTGCAGCCTTGCTAATCGTAATCCTGGATTTTTTCATGAACTGCCTCTATCCATATTGAACCTTCTGACGAGTCAGCCGGTCACAAGTTTTCTAGGAGTCTGTCGGTTTTAATTCCTTAGTGTAACCCAAATTTGTTGACTCCGTTCTATAGTACGGGGTTTATTATTAATAAGGTTACCCATAGCAGGAATAATGATGCATACGTCACAACAACTCGGTGCTGCCTTCAACGAGGCCGTCCCCCCGCCTCGTCCCGCTCAATGCGACCGTCGACGAGGTGGATGACCCGGTCGGCGGCGGTTGCAATGCGTTCGTCGTGGGTGGCGATGATGACACTTTGTTCACCCGTCAGTGAGGTCAGCAACTCGATAATCGCGGCGCCGGTTTTGCTGTCGAGATTACCGGTGGGTTCGTCAGCGATGACCAGGGCTGGACGGTTGACCAGCGCCCGTGCGATAGCGACGCGCTGCTGCTCGCCACCACTCAACTGACCGGGACGGTGTTCGGGGCGTGCGGTGAGTGCCACGCGTTCGAGCAGGACCCATGCGCGGCGTCGAGCCTCCTTACTCGACAGGCCGAGAAATTCAGCGGGCAGCATAACATTTTCCAGCGCTGTGAGGTTGGGCATCAGATTATATGCCTGAAACACGAAGCCGATTTTGTGCCGGCGAAATAGGGTAAGCGCTGCGGTATTGAGCGTGTGCAGAGCCTCGCCAGCGACGAACAGCTCACCCGCGTCAGGCCGGTCCATGCCGCCAACGAGGTGTAGCAGGGTGGATTTTCCACTGCCGCTCGGTCCCACCACTACCATCACGCCGCCGGCGTCGGCATCGAGATCGATGTTGTCAAGAGCCTCGACCCGCGTGACTCCGACGCCGTAACGTTTACTTACACCATGCATTTCAAAAATTGGCTGGGACATTGCATTTCCTCTTAATGTATCAGGATCTCAGCGCTTCGATCGGGCTCAGTCTATGCACCTTGTAAAGCGCATACAGGCTACCGAGTCCGCCGACCAGGGCGGTACCGACCACCAGCACAGCAACATAGGTCGGTGACAGTGTATAGCTCACTAACATATTTTCGAGCAGACTGTCACCGTATTGTCCCGGGAGATAGACACCAAATGTAGCTTTGAAAAATGTCCCGCCGACGACTTCACCTAATGTTGCATAAAGCAGCCCCCCGAGCGTCGCGCCAAGCCCGGCCAGTAATATAGACTCGCTCAACAGCAATAAGGCAAGGTTTGGCGTCGAGGCGCCGATGGCCTTGAGAGTGCCGAACTCGCGGATGCGTTCATCCGCGGCCAGTAGCATAACGAACAACACCATCGCTCCAGCGAGCAATACTGTCGCACCAAGCCATATGAGGCCGATGCGCCGCATCGTGTCTAGCGCCGAGGAAATGAACCGGGCGCCATCGGCACGGGTGATGATATCCAGTTCTGGAAAACGGCTATTTATCGCCGCTCTGACCGCTGCGACATTTGCCGCTTTGTCGACGCGCAAAAAGAACTTGGAGACCCGGCCCTCGGCCCCATAATGACGCTCGAAAGTTCGGTATGGCAGGAACATCTGGTTGTCGCCAAAACTATAGCCGCTGCTGAATAGCCCGACCACGCGAAACGGACGCCCGCCGATACTGCGTGTCCCAAACTTGACCACGCCGGGCTCGCCATCGCGTAGCACATCCTTGATGAACAACGACTCGCCGGGGCGGAAATTGTCGCGGGTGATACCCATTTTCTCGGCGTAGGCCAGACCCAGCAAAGCAACATCCTCGCCATCATCTTCTGAGGTGAAGTTACGTCCGGCCACCAGATCGACCCCGCCAACCTCACCGTGGGTAGCCAGACGTTGCGCATCCCCCGGTCGCACGCCGATATGCAGTGTCATGTAGTAGCCTGCGATAGGCTCGATCGCCACCAGATAGGGCTCCACCCTGGTGACGTGGGGGAGTTGAGCGAGAGTCGGTTCGAGGTTGGCCGGCAACAGCCTGTTCAATCCCCCTGCCTGGTTTATGTGGCCGAAAGTGGCACGACCGCGCAGTTGGATGAGGGTAGCTGTTTCCGTCTCCAGACGATCGAGCTGTCCATCCAACGCATCGGTATTGGCTAGCATCAGTAGCAGGGAGAGAAACACGGGGGCGGTCAGAACCAGTACCAACAGCGTGCGGCCGCGCACCCGCCAGAGGTTGCGCCAGGCATAACGGACCAGGAAGCTGTGATTCAGCATGGGCTTATTCTTCGCGTAGAATGGAGAGCGGATCAAGACCGCGGCTGCGAAGGATCGGATACAGACTGCCAAGCGCCCCTAACGCAACGCAGGCTAGCAATATGCTAGCGGCCGAAGTGAACGACAGTGGTGACTCGATCAGGCCGAATTTGATACTGGTCCAGCTACGCGCATACACGGACAGGCCAAACCAGGCGACCACCAGGCCTCCCAGGCCACCGCTGGCGGTGAGCAGCACCGATTCGGTCAGCAGCCGACGCGCGAGAATTGCATTGGAAGCGCCCAGGGCCTTGAGAAGACCTATCTCCCTGGTTCTTTCCCTGGTCACCAGCACCATGGTGAAGAAGACCATCAGCCCTGCTACCACAAGGGCGAGAAGAGCGCCAATGAAGCTGCTGGACTGAATACTAGATAGCCCCTCAGAAGCGAGGAAAACGTTCTTCTGTCCGGACAGAACGTCCACCGCGTCTCCCAGCTCATTCCTGATCGCCTTTTCGACGCTATCTACCCGGTCCACCGACTGGGCGGTAACAAAGACCTGGGAGAGGCGGTCGAGGGAGGGGATATATCCCTCCTGATACGCCAGCTCTTGAGCTACTTTGAGGGGCACGAAGGCCTGGTTATTCCCGAAGACAAAGCCTGAATCGAAGATTCCTATTACTTCAAGCGAAAAGTCGCCTAGTGCCAGGGTGGAGCCGACATCAAGGGCGTTCTGCTCCGCGTAAACCTCTCCCACCAGGGCGCTCAAACCATTCTCGTCCGAGGGGTTAAACCCGCGTCCTTTGGTCAGGCGCGGCGTACCCACCTCCCCATGGCTGTTGACCCGGAGTTCTGATGTGATGGGTTCGATGCCAGCGACGACTGAGACGGAGAACTTTTTGGTGTTATCCACCTTCCTGACATACAGGTACTTCTCTACGGAGCGAATGCCTGGCACCTGGAGAATCTGCTCTGCCGCGTCCTCGTCCAGGGGCTCAACTCCTCGCCCCATGGCCGTGGCCCCCGCAGCCCTCACCTCAACCAGGGTCTGGATGTTTCGCTTGAGCTCATCGGCGTTGCGGGACACAGAGGTGGACACCTGGAGCATGGTTATAACTATCCCCACGCTCACCCCAAGAAGGAGGGTAACCAGGGCAGCCCGCCCCTTGCTTCGGTAGGAGTTTCTGAACCCTCGTAGAATAGACCTCATAGTGTTAGGTCTACCTTGCACCCAGAATCCTTTGGATTTCTGCGGTGACTTGGTCTATGTTCTTCTGCGAGTCGACCGTGACGAAAAGGGTGGTTAGTTGCCCCCCCATGCCAAAAATCTGCTGGGCTGTTCCCAGGGGAACCAGAATAGCGTTTTCGTCTGGTGCCCTGAATAGCCCCACCACGCGCAGCCTGGTGCCTTTGATGGAGAAGCTCTGCCCGGTCCTGAAGGTGTGCGCCATCCCAGTCATCCCGTCCCCACTGGTGTATGGGTTTGAGTTAAGGTTAAGACCTGGGATGGCGACCTGCCCGTTTCTGGACTGGAAGCTCTTACCCACTGCCAGAGTTACAATGGTATCTTCAACCCGCAAAGCAGAATCGGGCTCCATGCCGATGATGGGGTTGGGATAGTCCGGCGTAGCTACTATGAGGTACCCCGCCACCTTGGTGACATTGGGCAGGGATTGCACCTGGTCAGCCACAGCCTCCAGGAGCCCAGCCAAGGAGACCTTGATAACGTTACCCTGGCTTGAAATATCCAGCCCCTCCAGGTTCACCGGCAGGGGAGGCAGGGTGGGGCT
>JADFMY010000059.1 GCA_022563685.1 Pseudomonadota bacterium
TCGATATAGATTTATCCAGCTTTGGAGTGCCATGGCCAGAATTCAGTCACGATAGTGAAAATTTACGACGCGAGATGGCGCACCTGTCCAATGCAGATTATTGTCGAAAGCAATCGGCGTTTCAGCAGGCCTTAATGGACCGGCCGAGGTTTTTCAGGAGTGATTATTTCTACCAAAACTACGAGTCCCAGGCCAGGCAAAATCTATCCGCTTACTACGAATCTATCCACCCAAAATAGGGGGGCGAGAGGCGAGGTCATGTGACTACTGTCGGATTTGTTCTAAAGGGATATCCGCGTCTGTCGGAGACATTCATCGCGCAGGAAATCCTCGCGCTGGAGCAGCGTGGACTTGAAATTCAGATCATCTCTCTCAGGCATCCTACAGATGCGCATCTCCATCCCATCCATGATGAAATCAGCGCACCCGTAAACTATCTGCCGGAATACCTACATGATGAACCGGTCAGAGTCGCCAGAGCCTGGTGGGGCGCTCGCCACCTGCCAGGTTACAAAAAAGCCGCCAAACTCTGGCGACGTGATCTGGCGCGGGATTTCACCAGAAACCGGGTGCGACGATTTGGTCAGGCCTGTGTACTCGCTACAGAACTACCCAGAAACATCAGGCTTTTACACGCACATTTTTTACACACGCCAGCATCCGTCGCACGCTATGCCTCCATCATGCTGGATTTGCCGTGGAGTTGTTCTGCCCACGCCAAAGACATCTACACATCGCCGGAATGGGAACTGCGCGAAAAGCTCGCGGACTGTCAGTGGCTAGTAACCTGTACTGCCACCAACGTGGCGTACCTTTCTAAACTGGCTCCATCAGAAAATATCGTTTCCCTGGTTTATCATGGTCTCGATGTCGACCGCTTCGGCTCGCCCGACGGAAGGACACATCATCCTGATGGATCGTCACCCCTGCATCCCGTGACGATCCTGTCTGTTGGCCGGGCCGTCGAAAAAAAGGGATTTGACGGTTTACTGCGGGCGCTCGCACAACTGCCTGACAACTTGCACTGGCGTTTCGTCCATATCGGCGGTGGTGAACTAACCGACAAACTGATGACACTGTCCCGGACGCTGGGCATTGAAGCTAACATTGACTGGCGTGGCGCTCAACCACAGGATCAGGTGCTATTGGCGTACCGGGAAGCGCATGTCTTCGTTCTGAACTCGCGGATTGCCGACGATGGTGACAGGGACGGCCTGCCAAATGTCCTGATGGAAGCACAAAGCCAGCAACTGGCATGTGTCGCCACCAATGTTTCCGCCATTCCCGAACTGATCATCGATGGCGACACCGGTATTCTGGTGCCGCCCGACAATCCTGAAATACTTTGCCAGGCGATCACCAAAGTGATCGAAGACCCAATCCTGCGCCAATCATTGGGCAACGCAGGAGAGCAACGGGTGCGAAAATCATTTGCGCTTGATGCCTGCATCAACGATCTGAGTAACCGATTCGATATCGCGGGGGGGTGACTGATGCTGATTGCCTTTTACGCCCCGATGAAATCCCCTGAACATCCGAACCCGTCCGGTGACCGTCGCATAGCGCAGCTTTTGATGCGCGCCCTTGATCAGGGTGGCCACCAGGTCCATCTCGCCAGCCAGCACCGTTCTTATGACGGCATAGGCAACGCCGCGACACAGGCGGCAATCAGGCAGGAGGGTGACAGACAGGCATTGAGCCTACTGGATGCCTACAGCGATGACAAGATTGCCAAACCGCATATCTGGTTCACCTACCACCTGTATCACAAAGCTCCCGACTGGATCGGACCCCGAATTTCCGCAGCCCTGGAGATACCGTATCTCATCGCAGAGGCCTCCTACGCTGCCAAACAATCTGGTGGTCCATGGGATTTGGGTCTTCAGGCCAGCAAGCGGGCGATTGAGATGGCATCTGCAGTGATCAGTTTCAATGCCGTCGATGATGGTTGTATTTCGCCCTTGTTGAAAGACGGCGCGAAAATTGCCTCCATTCCCCCATTTATTGACACAGAACCCTATGCCGCTGCAGCACGGGAAAGGATGCTCTATCGCGGATTGACCGCCGGTCAGTACACTATTGACCCAGGCGTGCCGTGGCTGGTTTGCGTTGCCATGATGCGCCCCGGTGACAAACTACGGTCCTATGTGCAATTGGGATCGGCCTTATCGAGGTTGAAGGATCGTCCCTGGCGGCTACTCGTCATTGGGGATGGATCGGCACGCGAACAGGCGCTCACGGCATTGGCAACCGTTAGTGATCGTGTTCACTGGATTGGGGCACAGGATGTCGAAACCCTACCCGGTATTTATGCAGCCTGCGATCTCTATGTGTGGCCAGCCGTCAACGAAGCCTTTGGCATGGCAATCGTCGAAGCACAGGCCTCAGGTCTGCCCGTTATTGCCGGAAATTCCGGTGGTGTTTCGGGGGTAGTAAATGCGCCGGACTGCGGCGTGCTGGTGGAACCAGGTAACCCTGAAGCACTGGCCGCGGCCGTCGCAAAATTACTGGATGAACCGGAAAACCGGCAGGCAATGGCGTCGAGGGCACAGCAGCACACCTGGGAGCATCACGGCCTGAATGCTGGAGCTTCTAGCCTTAATCAGGTGTTGAAAGAAGTGACCTCATGCCAGTCCTGACCCTGATTCGCCATGCACCAACCCTGTGGAACGAACAGGGACGCATACAGGGCCGTACCGATATTGCTATCAGTGATTTCGGCCGATCCACCGCCGAGGCATGGATCCTTCCAGATGACATTCGAGCGGCGTACTGGTTTTCAAGCCCGTTACGGCGAACACGGCAAACCGCATCTATTCTGGGTATACACCCCAAAACAGATGACCGGTTGATTGAAATGAACTGGGGGACATGGGAAGGCGAGAGTCTGCACGAGCTGCGCGACATCCATGGCGAGGCGATGAAGCAAAATGAGTCTCTTGGTCTGGATTTCTGTCCACCTGACGGCGAAAGCCCACGGATGGTTCAGGAGCGGATCATGCCATGGCTGGCGATTGTTGGCGGTCTGGACTACCCGGTGGCCGCGGTGACGCATCGGGGTGTCATCCGTGCCGTGACGGCACTTGCCACGGGGTGGGATATGACGGGAAAAGAACTCCATAAACTGCGTCCGGGAACCTGCCGGCAGTTTCGCATATCTGCAACCGGGCAACCTGCTCTGCTGGAACCCGATATCTTGCTGGTTTAGGGATAGGTAATCGCCAGCACACATAAACTGGCGGAGCATATTTGTTCCAGAGCCGAGTTTGAGCACAATCTGCGTCACTGATCAAGTTTTCGCCAAATTTCGATTTCTTGGTACACTGTCGGCAGGGAAAGGGATTCGTGTCGATATTTATTAAGGATATTCCTTCCCCAGGAAGACGTCGAAGACCTACGAAATAAAAAATCGCTTTAGAGCCAGGAGACAGAGCGTGGACAAAAATATATTCAGTTTCATCTGGCAACACAGCAAGAAGCAGCAGGTAGTGCTTCTGTTGATGATCGTAGCGTCCTACCCTTTCTACTATTTTACTCTCGATCTGCCCAAGACCATTATCAATGAAGCCATTAGCGGTGGTTTTTCTGATTTTCCAAAACCCGTGCTGGGGTACGATCTGGAGCAGATTAACTATCTTCTCGCCTTGTGCTTTGCATTTTTGTGCCTGGTTATGATTAACGGTGGATTCAAGTATTTTATCAACGTTTACCGGGGCGTAGTCGGTGAACGCATGCTCCGTCGCCTACGTTATATTTTAATCGGCAGGGTCATGCGGTTTCCATTGCTGCACTTTCGCAATATTTCCGAAGGTGAAATTGTCTCCATGGTGTCGGCGGAGACGGAGCCGCTCGGCGGATTCGTTGGTGAATCCATATCGCTTCCTGCATTTGAGGGGGGCATGTTGATTACCGCGTTGATCTTCATGTTCGTGCAGGAACCCATACTCGGTATCGCCGCCATAGTATTTTACCCGGTACAGGCCTGGGGGATCCCGAAGTTGCAGCGCAAGGTCAACCTGTTGAACAAGGAGCGGATTCAACATGTGCGAAAGCTGTCTGAACGCATCGGCGAAATGGTGGCCGGGTCTGCTGAAATACATGCGCATGATACAAGCCAGTATGAACTGGCCGATTTTTCTGACCGCCTTGGTAGCATTTTCGAAATACGACATCAGGTCTATCGGAAAAAATTCTTCATCAAGTTTCTCAATAACTTCCTCGCCCAGATAACGCCATTCTTTTTCTATTCAATCGGTGGTTATCTTGTCATTACGGGAGATTTATCAATTGGTGCATTGGTGGCGGTGCTCGCGGCGTACAAAGATCTGGCCCCGCCATGGAAAGAGCTACTCAATTTCTACCAGCGAACGGAAGATGCGAAAATTAAATATTATCAGTTGATCGAGCGATTTGATCCGCCCAACATGTTTCCCGAAGATGTAATGGCGCCAAGCCTGGAGGGTGGGACAGCTTTGAGCGGGCAAATCGTTGCTTCCAACCTGACGCTAGAAGAAGACGAAGGCACCAGGACCCTGGAAAACACGGGATTTGCCTTTGGGATGGGAGAACATGTCGCGATCACGGGCAGTCCGGGAGGGCCAAAATCCGCCGTTGCAAAGTTGATCGCACGACAGATCGCGCCGACCACCGGGTCCATAACCATAGGCGGCATCGACATGATGGCCCTGCCCGAGTACGTTACGGGTCGTCAACTGGGATACGTAGATCAGGACGCTTACATACGGTCAGGATCGATACGGGACAATCTATTTTATGGTCTGAAACATCACCCACAGGGCGAAGCCAACACATCTGAAGAAGCCCTGCACAAACGCCAGGAATCCGAGATGTCGGGAAATAGTCCACACGACATAGACGGAGACTGGCTTGATCAAAAAATCCTGTCGGACGGCAACGAGGATGGCCTTTTGCAACGCGCCATGCAGGCGTTGAGAGCCGTTGGTCTTGAAGACGATATTCTGTCCATCGGCATGCGCAGCACCATCAATCCGGAGATACATCCGAAACTCGCCAGCAATATTCTGCAGGTCCGAAATCTGATACAGGAACGCATGAAGTCCAATGAATTTGAGGGGCTCGTGGAATCATGGGATCGCGACACCTATAACGGCAATGCGTCGGTCGCGGAAAACATCCTGTTTGGTACCCCTGTCGATGACACGTTCGATATAGAAACGCTGGGCAAGAATGAGCTTGTTCTAGCTGTTCTAAACAAAGTTGGGCTCTACGATGAGTTCGTCGAAATGGGGCGGAAAGTAGCTTCCCTGATGGTAGAGTTATTCCGGGATTTGCCGCCAGGAGACGAATTTTTTGAGCGCTTCAGCTTTATTAGCGCCGATGATTTACCCGACTTCCAGATCATTCTTAATGCATCTGCCAGCGATGGGGTGCCGGCGCTTAGCGAAGAACAACGGGTGCAATTGCTACAGCTTCCATTCAGACTAATCCGCGCAAAACACCGCCTCGGTCTCATTGAAGATGAGATGGAAAAGCGTCTGCTTGCGGCCCGTAAAGTCTTCGAAGAAGACCTTCCATCTGATATGCTCGACAAAATCTCCTTCTTTGGCCGTGACACCTACAATCCCGCAAGCAGTGTACTGGACAATGCACTGTTCGGAAAAATCAATACCGGTCGGTCGGGCGCCACAAAAAAAATTCATCAACTGGTCGCTTCAATCATTGATGAGCTTGATCTCAGACTTCCCATTCTTGAAACCGGGCTTGACTTTGAGGTTGGTATTTCGGGGCGTCGTTTGTCGGCCGCGCAACGACAGAAACTGGCCATTGCCCGAAATCTGGTAAAGGGCCCCCGGATGTTTATCGTCAATGAAGCAACCGGCGTACTCGATTCTGCATCACGGTCGTCCGTATTCGATGCCGTCAAGAATGCCATGAAGGGTCGTGGTCTCGTCTGGGTTGATAGCGAGATTGCTGACCCGGCGCAATTTGACCGGGTGTTCCTGGCCGAGGCCGGAAAAGTTAAGGAAACGTCCATTAAGAAGGCGAAATAGGGGTGAATTGGGATATTGGGATGACCTGAAATTGGGATTGGATATATGGTTTAAAGGCGGGAGGGTCGTATGAGCACACTGTTGGATGTCCGTAATCTTGGGGTTAGCTTCAGCACCCAGTCCGGTGCCGTCGACGCCGTCAGAGATCTCTCGTTTAAGATATCTGCTGGCTCCACCGTTGCCATAGTCGGTGAATCAGGGTCAGGAAAATCTGTCACCGCGCAAGCCATCATGGGTTTGTTGCCGCGTGTAGCAGAGATAACCGCCGGAGATATTCTTTTCGCCGATCCTGTCGAAAGTGGCAATTTAATCAACATAGCTGCGCTGCACCCGGAAAGCTCGGAAATGCAACAAATTCGTGGCGGACGAATTTCAATCATTTTCCAGGAACCGATGACATCCCTGTCACCACTTCACACCATTGGCGATCAGATCAGCGAAACGCTTCTTCTGCATCAGGACACTTCGAAGAAGGATGCAAAGTCCCTTTCCATTGACATGCTGAAACGAGTCGGATTTCCGGACCCGGTGCGGTCGTTTGACAGTTATCCGTTTGAACTTTCAGGTGGATTGCGTCAGCGGGCGATGATTTCAATGGCGCTGGTGTGCCGACCCGCATTGTTGATTGCAGACGAACCCAGCACCGCCCTCGATGTGACCATACAGGCTCAGATCCTGAAACTGATCAAGGATTTGCAACAGGAACTCGGTATGGCTGTGCTGATGATTACACATGACCTTGGCGTGGTTGCAAACATGGCAGACGAGGTCGTGGTTATCTATCATGGCCGTGTCATGGAAAGCGGAAGCACCAGAGATATTTTCGCCAATCCTGAACATCCCTATCTAAAAGCCCTTCTCAAAGCGATCCCCCACTTTAACATGAAGGAAGGTGAGCGACTTGTTCCACTCAGGGAAATCAAGCATCAGGCGGGCGAATTACTGCGCAGCTCTGACCCTGCACGACAAACTGGTGATGATGGACCCATTCTATCGGTCAGGAACATATCGAAGAGTTACCTGAATCGTTCACAAAAAAGCTTGTTCAAGTCTTTCGGCACATTACGCCCTCTTCGTGTTGTCAATGATGTCTCGTTTGAGATCAAACGCGGGGAATGCCTGGGACTTGTCGGTGAATCCGGATGCGGAAAAACCACCCTCTCTAAAATCATCATGCGCAGTGTCGATCCGGATGATGGAGAGATTGTTTTCAATGATTGCGGCAAGGACACTGATCTGTTGAGCCTTGGCGATCAGGCGATGATCCCTCTCCGACAGAAAATTCAGTATATCTTCCAGGACCCGTTCGGCTCTCTCAATCCCCGAATGACGGTTCATGACTTGCTGAGCGAACCCCTGGTTATTCATGGGATTGGCGATGCGAAATACCGGAGAAATTTTGTCCAGGAACTGATGAATCTCGTTGGCCTGAACCCCCGTTGGTTAAATCGTTATCCGCACAGTTTTTCTGGTGGCCAACGCCAGCGCGTGGGTATCGCACGCTCACTGGCTCTCAAACCCCAGTTGGTCATTTGCGATGAGCCTGTATCCGCGCTCGATGTTTCTGTTCAGGCGCAAATTCTGAACCTGCTCAAGGATTTGCAAAAAGAACTGGGGCTTACCTACCTGTTTATATCGCACAATCTGGCTGTCGTCGATTATATGGCCGACAGGATTGCGGTGATGTGTGCCGGGCAACTTGTTGAAGTCGCGCGCCGTGAAGACCTGTTCAGTAATCCTCTCCACCCCTATACCAGGGCGCTGGTATCGGCGATTCCCTACGCTGATCCTGATCACCCCCTGGATTTTGATGCGTTGATGGAAGGGCAGGCCTCCGTTCCTGCACACTGGCCTGATCCGTTTGCCCCCCGCGGAGACACCCCTACCCCCCTTCTGGACACAGGTAGTGGGCACCTGATCCGTGCTTATGATCTACCTTCCGGTGCGGAGGTCACTGCATGAGGCACCTACTATCGGTTCCTAGTCTATTGGGTCTATTGGGTCTACTGGCGCTGTCCAATCTGCCTGGTATTCATCCCGCCATGGCGCAAGACGTTTCACTCGTGGAAACACCGGTCTTTGCTGAGCGCGTGGCATCCGGCGAGATGCCACCTGTAGCCGAGCGTTTGCCAGCCGAACCGTCGGTCGCCGAGATGGAAACCCTGGGGCGTCATGGTGGCCAGATGCGTCTGCTGATGGGGCGAGCCAGGGACATTCGGTTATTGGTCGTCTACGGGTATGCCAGGTTGGCAAAATATGTACCTGATCTGAGCATTCAACCCGATATCCTGAAGGATGTTGTTGTGCGCGAAGGACGGGAATTTACCCTACACCTTCGCCGGGGTCACAAGTGGTCGGATGGACATCCCTTCACGGCAGAAGACTTCCGGTTTTACTGGGACGACATTGCCAATAACGAAGAAGTGTCCCCAATCGGGTTGCCTGCAGTCATGATGATCAGTGGCGAAGGACCAACCTTCGAAGTCATCGATGAGGTTACTGTCCGCTATACCTGGAACCGGCCCAATCCGTATTTTTTACCGTCGCTGGCGCGGGCCAGCCCGTTTTATCTCTATCGCCCTGCGCACTATCTGAAGCAGTTTCATGCCGCCTACCGAGACTCGGAAGAACTCGCCGGGCTGGTCGAGGAGCAAGGACAACGCAATTGGGTTGCATTGTTGCTTAAGCGTGGGCGGCAATATCGAAACGATAACCCTGAGCTTCCGACACTTCAGCCGTGGGTGCTCCACACCACACCACCTGCGGAGCGCTTTATTTTCAGGCGCAATCCCTATTACCACCGCATCGATGGTAATGGCCGTCAGTTACCCTATGTGGATGAAGTCGCCATCATGATTACCAGCGCCAGGCTGATCCCGGCGAAGACAGGCGCCGGTGAATCCGATCTTCAGGCGCGATCCTTAAGTTTCAGCGACTATACTTTTCTGAAACAGGGTGAAACCCGAAACAATTTTAAGGTGCATCTGTGGCACACCGCAAAAGGCGCACACATGGCCTTGTATCCAAACCTGAACATATCCGATCCCGAATGGCGGAAATTGTTCAGAAATACAGACTTCCGGCGCGCGCTTTCAATGTCCACGAACCGTCATGAGATTAATCAGGTGATTTATTTCGGGCTTGCCTATGAGAATAATAATTCTCCATTGCCTCAAAGCCCCTTGTTCAATGCCGAGTATGCTAAAAGATGGACTAAATTCGATCTCCAGGCGGCGAATCGGATTCTCGATGATCTGGGATTAACGGAATACAACAGCCGCGGTGTTCGCCTGTTGCCGGACGGCCGACCCATGGAGATAATCGTTGAAACCGCGGGCGAAGATTCCGAGCAGGCCGACGTTCTTGAACTGGTCCACGACAGCTGGATGCAAGTGGGCATCAAGATTTACACCAAACCCCTGCAACGCCAGGTGCTTCGCAATCGGGTGTTTGCGGGCACTACTCTCATGTCCGTATGGTTTGGTCTGGAAAATGGCATCCCAACGCCAGGCACCAGCCCGGCCGAATTGGCCCCCACCAATCAGAACCAATTCCAATGGCCCAAATGGGGGCAATACTACCAGACGAACGGGAAAGCCGGCGAGCCAATTGACATGGCAATTCCCCGACGACTGGCGAGTTTGAATGAATCCTGGGTGATTGCCGAAGACGACGATACACGCCGGGAAATCTGGGAAGAGATGCTCGATCTCTATACCGATCAGGTTTTCTCCATAGGCCTTATCTCGGGGGTACGCCAGCCTGTTGTCGTCAGCAACCGTCTGCACAATGTGCCATCGGACGGCATTTATAACTGGGACCCCGGTGCACATTTTGGCATGTATCAGCCGGATACCTTCTGGTTTGACGATATGTCAGAAACAGTGGTATCCGGAAACTAGGGGGTAGGTACCATGATTGAATACCTCATCCGCCGGACATTGACGATGATATTCACTTTGGCTGCAACCAGTGTATTGATATTTATCATCATTCATTTACCCCCCGGTGACTATCTGAGCACCTATATCGCAGAGCTACAGAGTCAGGGTGAAATGGTCGACCTGGACAAGATCGAGTTTCTCCGTCGCCAGTACGGCCTGGATAAATCCATGCCGGAACAGTACTTCACCTGGGTAACTGGCTTGTTACAGGGGGATTTGGGGTATTCCTTCGAATACAATCTACCCGTCAGTGAGGTAGTTGGAGACCGGCTGTTCCTGTCCATGATCCTGAACTTTACGACCATCATTTTTATCTACATGGTAGCTTTCCCCATTGGTGTCTATTCAGCCACCCACCAGTACAGTTGGGGCGACTATGGTCTGACCTTTATCGGGTTTCTCGGTCTCGCCACGCCCAACTTCCTGTTGGCGCTGGTTATGCTCTACTTTGCCAACGTCTGGTTTGGAACCTCCATTGGGGGCCTTATGGACCCACAATATCTGGATCAGCCCTGGTCCCTGGACAAGGCCCTGTCTGTTGCCGCACATCTATGGGTTCCGGTTGTCGTGATCGGCACCTCCGGTACGGCCGGCATGATACGACGCTTACGGGCGAATTTGCTGGATGAGCTTCAAAAACAGTATGTAGTCACTGGTCGCGCAAAGGGCCTGTCACCACGAAAGCTGTTGATCAAGTATCCACTGCGAATGGCGCTTAATCCATTCATTGCGGATATCGGAAATCTGTTACCTCAGGTGGTATCCGGTTCTGTCATTGTATCGGCCGTCATGTCGTTACCGACCACAGGTCCTATGCTGCTTAGCTCGCTTCAGAGTCAGGATATGTACCTGGCAGGATCATTCCTGATTTTCCTCGCGGCACTGACGATCGTTGGCATGTTCATTTCCGATCTGCTGTTAACGGTGCTTGATCCGCGGATTCGACTAACAGGGGGGGCGAGGCAATGAGTGAGCCTGTTCCCCACTACGTCAACAAGGACCCATTTGACCCCTATTTCATTGAAGCACTGACCCCTGAGCAGGAACGCTTCTACCTGGCGTCGCAGTGGAAGATGATCTGGTGGCGCCTGAAGAAGCACCGTCTTGCCGTCGTCTCGGGCATCATTCTGATCATCATGTATGTGGCTATTTTGTTCACGGAAATATTGGCGCCCTATGATCTGCACAGCAGAAATACTGATTTCATCTACGCGCCGCCCCAACCGATACACCTGTTTCACGACGGTTCCTTTGAGGGCCCGTTTGTATACGGACTGGATTACCGTCTGAATATGGAGAACCTGAAACGAGAGTACACGGAGAACCCCAATAAGCTTGACCATCTCCGCTTCTTTTGTCTTGGCGACTCTTACTCTTTTTGGGGCCTGGTCGACGGAAGTTTTCATCTGGTGTGCCCATCGCGTAACGGCACCATGTTCCTGTTTGGCACGGACCGGCTGGGGCGGGACATGTTTTCACGGATACTCCATGGCAGCCGAATTTCACTGACCGTTGGCCTGATTGGCATCACCTTCAGCTTCTTGCTGGGTATATCCATTGGTGGGGCCGCCGGATATTTTGGTGGCTGGGTAGATGCAACCGTTCAGCGGGTCATTGAGGTCCTTCGCTCGCTGCCCGAGTTGCCCCTGTGGATGGCATTATCCGCCGCTCTTCCCGTTACCTGGAGCCCGGTGTTGGTGTATTTCGGCATTACCATCATCCTCGGCATGCTGGATTGGCCCGGCCTCGCCCGTGCTGTGCGTTCGAAGTTACTTGCCTTGAGGGAGGAGGACTATTGTGCCGCAGCGAGATTGATGGGCGCGTCGCCAAAGCGAGTTATCGCCCGCCACCTGCTACCCAATTTTACCAGCCACCTTATTGCCTCTGCGACGCTTTCCATTCCCGCCATGATCCTGGGTGAAACGGCGCTTAGTTTCCTCGGGCTAGGCCTTCGCCCGCCCATCACCAGTTGGGGGGTCCTGCTGGTAGAAGCGCAAAACATCAATGCTGTGGCGCTCTATCCCTGGCTCATGCTACCCATGTTGCCCATAGTCATAGTTGTTCTGGCATTTAACTTTCTGGGCGACGGGCTGCGGGACGCGGCCGACCCCTATTCATGAATTGATCAGCGGCTCCCTGGTTTAATTATCGAGTGTGTAAATTCTGACCGGCTGCTGGCGCCCACGCACTGAGACCTCTCCGAGAGCTCTGAATTCGTATTCACCTGGTTCGATCAAAACACGAGTTTGCTCAGAAATTATAATGCGCGTTCCATAGTCTTTGTTCAGTTGTTCAAGTCTTGCAGTCAAATTAACATTATCGCCGTGCACCGTGTAGCCGACACGATCCCCTGAACCGACCAGTCCTCCGACGACAGGGCCTGAGTTGATACCGATACGCGTATTAAAAGGTACACCGTCACCAAACAGCCTGCCTTCGAGCACCCGTTGAATGCCCAAAGCTGCTTTAACTGCATTGCTCGCGTGATTAGCGTCGGGCCTGGGTACATTAAAGGTAGCCAGCACTGCGTCACCCTGAAATTGACTGATAACTCCACCACATTCATCGATTGGTTTTGAGATCAGGCTAAAGTACTCGTTTAGCGCCTCGATCAACTGTTCCGGTGCGAGGGTTTCACTAATCGTGGTAAAACCTTCGATATCGGTAAACAGTATCGTAGTTTCATTTACCTCCCCTTTACCTGTGGTCGCGCCTTCCTCTGAACGTATGACCTGCTGCGCCACTTCTTCGGGCACAAATCGGGATAAATCCCGGGCTGCGCTGCCTTCTATCACTGAATCAAACAACAGCTTTCTAGCTCGTTGCAAAGCCAATGCGAGTACCCCGGTTACGATCAGAATCGAAATAATTTTATCGAACTCGGCACCGATCAATACACTGTTGGAGGTCATATACTCGACATAATCACGCGTAATCATCATATCTACCGGATCACTGAAAAGGACGTATAACACCATCATCCCCCATCCCACGGCTGCGCTAACACCTGTTGCAATGACGAACCGCGGATCGAAATGCAGTGCTCGAATAGCGATAAATATAAATACATATAACAAAGTAGGCACTTTTAAGTAAAACGAGGGTGGTTGTTCGTACTGCACATGAAAACTCCAGATCAAGCCCATCAGCAATGCTATATCGGCAATCGCCGAAAGATAAAGCATCCAGTCGGGCAGTCTACGTTGTGTCGACAGCGAGAACCTGAGCAGGCTAAACGCAAGATATACACCGAGCACCCAGGGCACTGGAGCAAAAATCACATCGTCAGAAAAAGTTTTGGGGGATATCATGTAGAGCACCCCAAAAATGGTAACGATCAGCAACTGAATCACGCTGATCAAAACTTCACTACGTTCCTGCTGATCCTGAATTGCGACCTTGAGCCGTTCGGGCAAGGCAGTGCTTTGCTGTTTTAAGTCTGGCGAGTGTTTTTTTATTTTAGATAGAAAATCCATATATTTAATGATTTAAAATCGCCTCACTAAAGACATGACCAACTGAAATTAATACCAATAAAATAGTGACGTCCCTGATAAATTTGTTGGTAGGCGTATTTTCCCAACCGATGTACGACATTTAATTACAGTGCGTTTCATATAAATTCAGTGTAGTCTGCATATGACCTGGAACAACAGAGAATAACAAAGCATGGCTGAACGTCTAGATCATGCGCGAATTCTGATTTATAGCCACGATTCTTTTGGTTTAGGGCACCTGCGCCGTTGCCGGGCAATTGCACATTCGCTGGTTGGTCGTTACAAAGGCGTATCGGTGCTTATCCTTTCTGGCTCCCCCATTATAGGGAGTTTCGATTTCAAGGCACGGGTAGATTTCGTACGCATTCCGGGTGTAACCAAACTCAAGGATGGCGAATACACCTCGCTCGGATTGCACATCGATCTTGAACAAACCATGTCCATGCGCGAATCAATCATCTATCACACCGCAGCCAGTTATAAACCGGACCTATTTCTGGTAGACAAGGAACCCACCGGCCTTAAGGGCGAAGTGGTTGGCACCCTGAAAATGTTGCGAGCAGGCGGCACTGTTAACGTATTGGGATTGCGCGATGTAATGGACGAAGCATCGGCTTTAAAAGCAGAATGGGAACGCAAGCAGGTACATCCGGTGCTAGAAGAGCTGTACCACGATATATGGGTTTACGGGCTGAAGGAAATGGGCAACCCCGTCGAATCACTCGGATTGGCAGATTCGGTAAAACAAAAAATTTCCTACACAGGCTACCTTGATCGCGAATTACCCAACGCCCACAATTGGGTTGCCCCGGTTAATATAGAAGACCCCTATATTCTGGTCACCGCTGGTGGCGGCGGTGATGGTGTCGAAATGATCGATTGGGTGATTAGCGCATACGAAACTGACTCGCATCTACCGCATCGGGCGATAATTGTAACCGGACCGTTCATGCAATCTGTCCACCAGAAGGAATTTCATGACCGCTGTGAAACGCTTGAAAAGATCGAAATTATTACTTTCGATGCCCACATAGAACTGCTCATGGAGCAGGCGGTGGGGATCGTAGCGATGGGTGGCTACAACACATTTTGCGAAATATTGTCGTTGGATAAACCCGCTCTGATTGTGCCGCGATCTGTACCACGAAAGGAGCAAATAATCCGTGCCAGTCGTGCGGCGAAACTTGGTCTGGTTAGCATGCTCGACCCGGACAAAGGCCGCGACCCTGCAATAATGGCGGCTGCTTTATACCAGCTTCCCGATCAGCAGCCTCCCTCCGAAAATCCAATACCGGGCCTGCTTGATGGCCACGATAACGTCGCCAAACTGATTCGTCAGCGACTCGAAAAGCCCATGTCGATGAAAGCCTGACAGGCTGATTGCGCTGCCTTGACCGAAACCCGCAAAAAACGTGTGATGATTTATGTCCAGCATTTGCTGGGGATCGGGCACTTGCGACGCGCATACCTGCTTTGCAACGCGTTAGACAGCAATAGGTTCGAAGTCCATTTGATAACCGGGGGAATGCCGGTTTCAGGGCCATTGCAACCCGATGTCAAAGTGCATCAGCTACCACCGGTTCGCAGTCTCGATGGTCGTTTCGACAACTTGGTCGATGAAAATAATAAGCCCATAGATGAGCGATGGAAAAAACATCGCTGCGATCAGCTGCTCGCTCTGTTCCACAACTTGTCACCCGACGCGCTGATTACCGAAACCTTTCCTTTCGGTCGCCGTATGATGCGCTTTGAATTATTGCCATTGTTGAAAGCCGCGCGTCAACACCCCGGCTCGCCTACCATCATTTCGTCGATTCGCGATATATTACAACCGAAGAGCAAACCGGGTCGCGACGAAGAAATACGCCAGCTCGTGGACGAGTATTACGACAGGATACTAATCCATGGTGACGAGCATCTTGCCACTTTGGCCGATACGTTTTCACTGGCGACTGAAATAGCAGATAAAATCTCATACACCGGATATATTTCTGAACCGATAAAAACAGGATCGCAATCCACCGAGGGAGAAAATGAAGTTGTGGTGTCCGGGGGAGGTGGTGTTGCCAGTCTGCCTTTATTAAGATGCGCTATTTCCGCACAGCCGCTCTCTGCGATGAATCAACATACATGGCGCTTGCTGGTTGGGCCGAACATCGGCCAGATCAGCTTTGATCAATTACAAAAAAAAGCGGGCAAGGGCATAATAATTGAACGCAATCGCACCGATTTTTCGACCATTTTAAACAACTGTGCAGTCTCCGTATCGCAAGCAGGCTATAACACCGTGGTGGATATTTTAAAAACGGGTGCACGGGCGGTCATGGTGCCTTTTTCTGATGCGGGGGAAGTTGAGCAAACTTTGCGCGCAAACTTATTGCAAAAACAGTGTCGCATCGTTGCGCTGGCACAAAATGATCTGACCCCGGAATTGCTGGCAGCAGCCATAGACCGCGCCGCGAATATGCCGCAACAGACCATCGAGCTCAAAATGGATGGTGCTGAGTTCAGCGCACAATTGTTAAATGAGTGGCTCGATGCCAGGTAGCAGACAATCTACCAACGATGCCTGGTCGATGTTGCAACAGGAGCTGGATCTGTGGGTCGAATCGGGGAAAACAGCGGCCTTCTGGTGGCGTGACGATGATGCCGCCGAGGAAACAGAGCAATTGCACGCGCTCGACGCGCTCAGTCGAGAAATGAAAATCCCTGTCTCGGTAGCGGTAATTCCGAAACGGTTGCAAAGCTCTTTACCGCAGTTTTTGCACGCACGCGATCACTTCATTGCGATGCAACACGGCTATTCGCATAGCAGTTATGCGGTTAGAGGCGCGAAGAAAATTGAGCTCGGTGGCGAACGCTCCACAGATGAGATTCAAACCGAACTAACCGCAGGTCGCGAGCAACTCGGCACTGCTTTTGGAGAACAGTTTTTACCGGTACTGGTCCCGCCCTGGAACCGCATCGAGTCCCGAGTTTATTCGGCGCTGACTAATGCCGGATTTTCAGGCGTGTCGACGATGTGGACGCGCGAATCCGCCTACCCGTTCAAAGCCTTATTGCAGGTTAATACACACCTCGACCCGGTCGATTGGCGTCACGATCGTGGCTTTATCGGTGAGGCCAGTGCCATCGAGCAAATTCACCGGCACCTGTCCGCGCGTCGCGTAGAAGATGGAGATATCACCGAACCAAGCGGAATTCTGACGCATCACCTGAGCCAGAATGACGAAGTCTGGGCGTTTTGCCGAATGCTGTTTGAAATGCTGAATCGACACCCCGCAGTTCGGTGGCTTAACGCCAGGGAGATCTGGCGAGTAGAACTGAAATAAATGGATTATTGCTGGTAGTGTAATCCCCCAATTTTAACTGCCGTCAAAAATACGACCCACGCATAAAGAGCAGGCACTCACTACCCTGAGCAATGAAATCGATTGATATTGATCACGTCACTCGGCAGAATATTATCTCCCCTGATCATTTTACCCTTGAGCAATTACGATTAATAACGGTGGCCTGGAAAATAGTGTAGCGGCATCGCACACCCCAATGATGCAGCAGTACCTGCGCATTAAGGCTGAGCACGCCGATACCTTGATGTTTTATCGTATGGGTGATTTTTATGAGCTGTTTTTCGAGGATGCGAAAAAAGCCGCGCGATTGCTTGATATTACCCTGACCAAACGCGGACAATCGGCCGGCGAGCCGATCCCGATGTGCGGGGTTCCCTATCACGCGCTGGACAATTACCTCGCCAAACTGGTCAGGGCCGGCGAGTCGGTTGCGATCTGCGAGCAAATCGGAGACCCGGCAAGCAGCAAGGGTCCGGTGGAACGGCAGGTAATGCGCGTGATCACTCCCGGAACCCTGACCGAGGAGGCGCTGCTGCAGGATCGGCAGGAAAATTTGCTGTGCTGCGTGTACCACCGGCATAAGACCTGGGGCCTGGCATCGCTGGAAGTCAGCTCAGGAAGGTTCTCTGTGAGCCTGCTCGATAGTGATGACTTACTCGGTAGCGAAATAGCGCGCCTGGATCCGGCTGAAATCCTCTATTGCGAAGATCAGGTATTACCGCTGGAACCCGTTTACCATCAACGAACCCATGCGATGCCACCCTG
>JADFMY010000006.1 GCA_022563685.1 Pseudomonadota bacterium
GATCGAAGTCTTGTACGATAGTGAAACGCCAGGCTGATCATGGCAATCAAACAGGTGGCGAGTAACCACGGTCGTGTCCAGTCGTAATCTACCTTATAACCCATCCAGCTGGACAGGGTTTCGTAGCGAAGAACACCTGCTTCCAGCGAGATTTCGTCCCCTGGCCGTAATTCAGTTCGTTTATCGCCGATGCGTATGACCAGGTGGTGTTGGTAAGGAATTCGAAAATTAAATGCTCGATTTTCAGGTAACAGGTCTTCCTCGATGACCAGCATGGTCCAGATTTTTTGTTGTGAACCCGGCAGGCTCCATTCTCTGGCCTGTTTATATCGATGAATAGGGTAGGCAGGCAGGTGTACACTGCCCAGTTGTGGCGGGCTGCCATCTGCCGGAAACCACCGGAATAACGGGGAATAACCCTTGTTATGGGTGGTATAAAAGCGGTAATGACCGAGCACCAACGGGACCTGATCTCCAATTTCGATAATCGGTGCATTGGCTGGATCGCCACCGAGTCGAATACGGTTCAACGTGGCGTCGCGTTTGATGCCTTTATGATAGTTAATATCGAAACCCAGATTGGTGAATCTTTCGCTGCCGAGCTGGTAGTCGTGCCAGATGCCAGCCTGCACATTTTCCAGTCGCCCGTCGAACTCTTCCATACTGCCGAGTTCCAGGGTGCCTTTGAGGTAGGTCAGCTGCCCCAGCATTGCCAGAATGACCAGGAAGAACAGCGAAAAATGGAATACCAGAAGCGCCGTTCGATTGGCAAAAGCCCCGCGTACCAACAGCAGGGCGATGAAATTAATCATTAATAGAACGGTGGGCGCCAGTAACACCGCCAGCCGCATATCGCCCGGTAGATACTGGTACAGAACGACCGCGATGAAAAGCAGGATCAACGATGCCAGCGTGAGCCTGGCCGATGACAGTACCGCGGTTATGCCCCGGCCCGCGCTATTAAGGTAGATTCCCACAGGCTTCGTTGCCGTCGTCCATCCAGTTTGTTCCGCTTTCACCATTGCCCGGAGACCCCGCCGAACCGCAATCGCTTTCAATCCAGTTGCCACTGGTGGCAAAACTGCGGATCTTGAGTACCGCATTATTGTAATAGGGAGGATTGGTATAAGGCGTCTTAGTGTTGTTTCTCACCTGGGTTCCTGGCGGGAGCCCTGCTTCGGGCCCGACGTCATTAAGATTGACCAGAAAGGCCTTGTTTTTCCAGCCATGGGGCACTGCGACGTGACACCAGGAGCAGCGCACGCGATCAATTCTTTTTGCATGGACGGAATGCAGGTTATCGTCCCCGTCGCCGCCAAATCCACTGGCGCCATCACCCTCGGTGGCGTAGAGCGTATAGCTGTGGCATTTAAAACACAGGTCGTTGGAATTATTCGTACCTGTACTCGCATCCCAGTTACCCTTGAGAATAAAATTATTACTCGACCCATGTGGACCCCAGGGCTTACCATTTTCACCGCCACTTGGAACCACGGTACCCGAAGCGGTATCGGAGCCGTGGCAGTCGGAGCAGTACATGGTCTGGTTGCCGATATCGGCTGTATTATTCCAGGGACTAAGCCAGTTGTTGGCTCTGGCATCGCGAATAGATGTTGTGCGGCCGGTAGGGCCCATGACGGGATGCCAGGAGCGATGGTTATTACTGCTATAAGCGGCGCTCGCACCTGAATCGGTAGTCGTCACCTGGCCCCTGTGGGTAACAGGCGCCTGAAATTCCATCGCCTGGTTGGTGTACTGGATCATACCGTTGGTGCCCGACGAGGTATTGCCGCCAGAGTCTCCCAGCATGGGTGGGTTACTACCGAAGGCATAGTCGGAATGACATTTCAGGCATATCTGGTACTCACGGGTGACATGAGCGTTATTGACCGCGATGTTGGCCCCGGTACCGCCATCGCCGGATTTTATGGTGTAGAGTAGCGGTAAAACATTCGGATCAAAATTTGCCGAGCCATAAGAAGGTTCAACCCCCCAAGAGCCTTTCAGCACGCCGGAGGCTATATTGGTATGGCCTGCGGCATGAAGATGGGTGCCCGCCACAGTACTGCCGGCATTATTGAACAGGCGATTTTTCGTCACTCTATGCGGGTTGTGGCAATCCGTGCATTCAACATGACGGTTGCTATTGTTGAATTTTGTCTTGTCTTCGATAAGGTCAGCGTTCGTGATGTCGTGGGTTTCGGTAGCGGCTGGCTGATCATCCGTGGTGATGGGCATGTGCGTAAGCCCGAAGAAGAAATCGGTTTTAATATCAGGTACTTCAAAAGCAGCCCCTCCCTGGCCGACCAGTACGCCGCCATCGTTAGAGTGGCAGGTGTAGCAGGCTTCTTCCTGTGCGGCATTACCCCCGGTTTTGGGGCTGGACAGGCTGTCAGTACCCTCTCTGAGCAAACGTTCGGCCCCTATTACCGTATGCGTATCATGGCAGTTCAGGCAGGACGCCTTCCATACGGGTAGATTATCCGGGAATTCGCGCTGGCTGGAAGCGGTGGGGCTGTAAATCTCGTCGGCCACCGCTGAATCTGCATGCGCGGATGTAGACCATGCCTGCCCCAGTTTGTCGTGGCAGGCCAAACACAGGATATCATCAGCCTGACTGAAGCCGCCTCCTTGTGGAATGAACTCCTGGAAGCGATTTAAGCGCAGAAATTTGATGTTTTTGGTGACATCGTCGAAGTCACGAATATGAGGATCATGGCAGCTGGTGCATTGTACCTTGTTTTTTTCCAGCGGTACTAAAGGCTTGCTTCCGGCAATGCGATTAGCGATATGAGTCTCGATATCCGGATTTCGCAATTCGCCATCCAGAAGCGATAATGTACTGTCATAGGTAAAGGAAATCGGGTGATCATTGCTTAAATTGGTATCCAGCTTTCGAGTAAAGCCTGTGGTATCGCCTGCACCGAATGGAATTTTTCCACCCGCACTGGTGCCCGTCAGTTCGATGGTGACGTCAGTCTGGGAATTAACTACATTCACCGAGCCTATGGCAATCGTGCCATCATGGCATGATAAGCACAGCTTGGAGCTGCCTCCCGGGGTGGCGGCGATATCATTGGCATCGATCGAAGCGGACTTATAGGGCGTATAGCTTCCCCCGAAGGCCTGCCGATTCCACAGCGGGGCATTCGGTATGTCTGTCGCATGGTGCGGCGTATGGCAAAATACGCAAATCTGACTTTCAGTGGTAGCAGTGACAGTACCGCTACCTGAAGTAGAGAAATTATGACTGGTGCCGGCCACATCCGAGATGGTCTTGGCCGAGAGAAAGCCGCTACTGTATAGCAGGACTCCCATGCCTACATAACAGGATAATAGAAGGGTTCGAAATCGCAGGGCGCCTGGAAATGCCATCAATTCTCGCCCAGATATTGGAAGATGGAAATTCGACTGTTCAGCATGTCAGAAACAAACAACCTGTCGTTACTATCGATCCAGACACCGGTAGGTTGAGAAAATTGTCCCGCCAGGGCGCCCGAGCCACCAATAGACATCAATAACTCGCCCATAGGGTTAAATATCAGCAGGTGGTCATAATAACTTTCAGTCACATAGATATTACCGTCTGAATCCACCGCTATACCCTTGGGACGGGTAAAATTACCGATATAAAGTCCTCGCTGACCGATTATTTTGATGCTTTCATCCGCATCGTTAAAAATCTGTATGCGTGCATTCAGTGAATCGGCAACATAGAGTTTATCATCGTGGTAATTCAAAAAGGTAGGGTGGTTGAATTCCCCCGGGTTTGATCCCCTGGCGCCCATAACATCCAGCAATGCACCCTGGAGGTTGAATATCTTGATATTATCGGCTTTGGTATCGCTGACAAACACGCGTTTACGTAAAGGGTCGTAGGCGATACCGGTGGGTCTTTGCAGGATTTCTGCACCCAGGGTGTTAATGAGCTGGCCTTCCTCGGTAAAAACATACACCAGGCCCTGTTCGGAATCTGTCACCAGAATAGTGTTTTCAGCAATGGCAATGCCGACGGGGCTTTTAAAGGGTATATTCAGTTCAGCTTCATTCCAGATAAAAAATTCGCCAGATTTTTCATCAAACACAAAGACCGCCTGTCGGCCGGGGTCAGCCACATAAATTCGGCCTTTGTCATCAACGGCTCCATGCTGGGGGCGCAGGAGGTTGATCAGTGGTATAGATTCGCTTTCAAGACCCACGAGTGCGGAAAAAAATCGTGACAGGGCGCTGCCTTTTTTTTTGTCAGACTTCGCCCGACTGGATTCACCACGTATATCGCCGATATAGATATAACGGGGTGTTTGTGGCGGACGTGGCCATACTTGCAACTGACCAGGCTGAAGGTTATTCGCGGGCATGCTAAACATGAGCTTGTCTGGTGTGGTGGCACAGGCGTTTAACAGGCATACCATCAGACCGGCTGTAGCAGCCAAACGGACCCTGGCCAGGGATTTTTTTACCATCTTCCCGGGCCTGAGGTCTGATTACTACCGCGTATGCCGCTTTTTAAACCAGGTTTACCAGAATGACAAAGATCGCAGTTCTCTGTTGACCAGGCAATTTCTCCGTTGTGGCACATCCCGCAAAACTTGCCATCTGTGATATCGCCCATAGTCATATCATTACTTCCGGCACGCATTTCAAAACCCAGTTCGTAGTGACAGACCTTGCAGCGAAAACGTATTCGATGAAACCAGTGAGGAAAGATAACTGGCCGAACACCTTCCTGGTCTGAGCGTTTATTAATAACCACATCGGCATACTCAGCATACACGGGCGCGATGAATAAAATACTCAGTACCAGGAATAATCCGGATAAAGAATTACGAACACCCTGGTTGAGCCAGGTTAATAGCCAATGACTCATTTGGGTTGCACTCCGGGCTTACCGGTAAAAGTCCTTCGGGCCACACTGTGGCAGCGTAGACATTCGGTCAATGGAAAAGCGACCGCGCCATGACAGCGGCCACAGTATTCTCCATTAAGAATAGCGAACATATTAATGGGATTGGCGCCTACTTTTTCCTTGAAAATACTGTCATGACAATTATCACAATCCAGCCACTCTGTATGACTAAGGTGGGGAAATCTGACCAGGGACATTTCACCCGTATTTTCAAGAATAATATCCATGTCCAGTATTTTCACTTTGGTCACTGAAAACAGATTAGACCTTGGTTCAATGTATTTGTCTCGCAATGCATCCACCCAGGAAACCATATTCCCTGTAGTATCAGGCGGGAGCAGTATCAGGGCCTCGGACGGTTCCTGCAATAATTCGATGGCCGGTGACTGGGGGTCATGCAACCCGTCATCGGCCAACAGTTTCCATGTCTGTTTTGCAGCCAACAGGGCGCCTGAAATTAAAATCAGGACAATCAACAGGAGGCGTATTATATTCATTGTTAAGTTGGTGGGTTATCCAGGAATATAGATACCGGCACTGCGTATCGATCTAACCAGTTGTTTGGTGGATTGTTCCAGCAGTTTGATCGCATCTTCATATTTTTCATCCTGGGCGGACTGTTCTGCCTGGATTCTCAGTAGTTTTGCCGAGTGGGTAAATTTGGTTACCATCTCCTGAACATAGGTTGACCTGGCTTTTCCATTTACTAACAACTTTACCAGCATTTTGTGGGTATTATTCCGGTCTATCTCGTACTCGTATTCTTCTTCTGGCGCGGCAAAATTGAGGCTTCTTACCAACGTCTGACCGCCACGTAAAGACTCAATAGATACTTTAATTAAGTGGTAAGCCTTGTCGAGTTCTTTTTTAGCCAGGATGTGCTTACCATTTTTTACAAATTTATCGGCTTTCGTCATTAGCCCGACGAGTTGTTTGTTGGTTTTTTCTTTACTACTAAATTCCTTTTGCTCATCAGCAATACGATTAAATGCCTTGTTCAGCGTATTGACAGAATCTTTCCGCTTATCGAAATCCAGCTTTAATTTAGCATCGCCTGCGCTCGAAGGCGTTGCCAGGCGGATCGCCATAAACATGCTTTTAGCCGATTGATCTAACAGGGTAGATCCTGCTGAATTATTGCCCAGCCTGAATGCATTCTTCGCCTGAATAAATAGGTCTTTCGCTTTTAGATGTAAGACTTTCACTTTGGGATTGTCGCTTTTTAAAACTTGTTGGGCGCCAGAGGAGGTATCAATCAACTTGTCCAGGAAATTGGCTCGCGAGTCTACCGGGGGAGCGCCAGAAAAGCCTGCTGGGCTAATCAGCAATAAAGATAAGAGGGTAAGGAAACGAAATATATTCATAGAAAATTGTCTCAAAATTAAATTCTTATACCCATTATTATCAGGGCACTAGATAAATCCCTTATTGACTGGTCGAGTATCTGTATCGCCGTCTCGTGCTGATCGCTTTCTTCCCTGATGCGCGCATCTTTCGTTGCGGCCTTGCTCCGCTCAAGATACACATCGATCAATTTCAGTGTTTGTTCATGGAAAGTATTTTCGTTTAATACCTTTTCAACCAAATCGAGAAAGTGCTGGTTTCGTTTTAACATGTAATCGTATTCTTCCTCAGGGGTATCGAACCTAAGGCCATAAACCACGGTGCTCTCATGCTTCAATTTCTGCAGAAGCTTTGTTTTAAGGTTGTAAACCCTGTGTAAAATTGAACTGGCCTGGTCGTATTCCTGGGCTTCGGCATGTTTTTTTATCTGATCCAGTAAACTGGTAATCCGTTCAGAGGTTTTATTGAGTAGTTCGTGATCGTCGGGTGATAACTCAGACCACTCGGGTAAAATAAAAGCTTCAACTCTTTTCAGGTTTTCATTATAGAGATTCTGGCTGATAGACTTTTTACTCAGTAACTGAGACAAAGTGGTTACATCCCTCAACACATAATCGATGATTGCATTGGCTTCCAGCCAGTTTTGCTGCCTTACTTTATCGACTGCCAGTTGGTAATTGGATTGAGCAGTTTTCATCAAACTTAAAGCCTCCCTGTTTTCGCTTGACTCGATACGTTGAATTATTGGTGGATGGCTCAGCAGGTAGTACGCCATCTTGAATTTCTGCGAGAGTTGTTTGTTTTCCTCTCCAAAATCAAGCGACTGGAAATCTTGCATGATCAGGGTCTGAGCAATAACGGTATTAATATACAGATAGAATATAATCGAGTATTTCAGGTGGCGCATAACACAAATTCCTCTTTAGGGAAGGTCTGATTTATTCAGGCCTTCCCGCAGTACATGGGCAGGTTTTTGCTCCTCGGCAATTGCTCCTGCATTGCTCTAATAAGTTACATCCATGTAACGATGCAAAACCTGCATTTCCCACAGGGCCTGCCCCGCGAGCTTCGCGAGTGCTTTGGGTATCCGTGTGGGTCACGTTCTGTCAAAATCGATGCCGTTAAGGCATTGATTTTGTGAGACAAACGAAAATCACATTTTTCGTTTGTCGTCCTCTGAGAATTCACGGATGAATTATTCAGAGGTTCTTTATACCCGCAACTAATTTTATTTTCTCTCAGCTTCAAATTACTTGGACTGTGAATGACACTTGCGACACTCTGATACAGGGAAAGCAACCTTTCCATGGCACACGCCACATTGCTGACCCAGCAGTATGGAAGCCATGCTGATCTGGTTCGCACCTTTTTTCGGGATAAAAATTGCAGGATGGCAGTTAGAACAATCAAGCCATTCAGTATGTTGTTTATGTGGGTAGACAACATTGGGCATCGAACCTTTTACCTCTCGAACGATATTGAGGTCCATCAATACGGGTACTGTATCTGAATCCAGGAGGTCGTAGCGTGGAGCGATTTTACCATCATGCAATGCCTTGCCCCAGTCGACACGATTTCCCGACCTGGATTTAGGCAAATTTTGAAATGCAATTTTTGGCGCCTGCAGCATCTCAGTCCCGTCGTTTTCCGGATCGTGTATGCCATCTTTCATCGGTGGCGGGTTCCAGGCAGACGAGGGTTTCATTAAGCGGTTAAATTTATTTACATTATTGCCGGACTTGATTTTTTTATTCTTTTTTTCCAGTTCCAGGGCTGCTTTATTTAGGGTCTTCCCGGGCTCCTGCTCACCGGTTTTTCCCGAATACTTTTCGAATCCCGACTGGCTCAACATGTATGAGATTGCAAATCTGATCTCTTCGTTTTTGATGGCAGGGTTACCGCCTTTCGCGGGCATATTCTTAAAACCGTTTATCGCGTGCTTAGCCAGGGTTTCAAAACCTTGCTGCTCGCGCGTGACCCAGTCACTGTTAGATCCGAGCTTAGGGGCTTCCAGTACTCCCGCAGCATGGCAGCCTGTGCAACTGAGATCATAAACTTGCTTTCCGGTTTTTAAAACTTCTGCCGCCTGGGCATTATTTCCGTTAATAATCGCCAGCATCGCATAAAGTGCAATACCGATGGTAACAAGGGAATAAAAGGATTTGTTCAGAGGTTTCATGGTATTCACTCCTTTTTACCATCTTTATTATTGCCAGATTCCGCCTTTTTTGATCGGGCCATTAATTTTGAAATTGTGCTTTCGTGTACCTGGGTTTTTGTACCGGGTTTTGCGGAGTGGCATAAATTGCAGTTCTCCACTGACCAGGCAATTTCGCCATTATGGCAGGCACCACAGTATTTACCGTCAATAATATGGAGCATGTTCATTTTGTTCCCACCAGCCTTGAATTCAAATCCAAGGTCGGCATGACAGACCTTGCAACGGAACCGAATCCGATGAAACCAGTGAGGAAATATTACCGGTCTCATGCCGGCTTCATCCGAAAAGTTGTTAATCACTACATCGCCATATTCAGCCCGGGCCAGGGACGAAAAAAATATCAAACTGGGTATTAAAACTATTAATATCTTGAAACTGGTCCGCATATAAAATGCTCCTGTTAGAGATCACCGAATCTTCTGGTGAGCTGTATTTTTATTAAACGGTCATACTCGTCGTCATTATTGATATATGCGAGATTTAGCCGGGCTTCAAACAATCCGATACGATAAATTAATTCGTTTTCCCACGAGTTATCGATTACCGAATCATCACTGATTACAAAGTCATTTGGGTTGTCCGATTTTTTCCGGCTAAATTTCAATTTTGACTTAAAACTAAGCTCAGGTGTATTTAAAAAACGGTTTTTTACGAAATTTATCTGGCCACTACCATGTTGAGAATTAGTGACCCCCTGGGAAGTCGTAACACGGCTTTTCTGCAACGTCATATTGACCAGCAGATGGCTATGTCTGCTGAAGCGATAATCATTGGTAATCTGCAAATTGAGTAACTGAAATTTATTTTTGTCAACATCATAATTACGCACGTCGGAAGCCAGAAAGCGGACGAAAGAGCTATTGCTCGTGCTGGATTCAGACCAGGCCAGGCTCAGTGAATGATTCAGGCTTTCTGCATCTTCCCCGATGGAACTGACTTTATTCCCCAGGGATTGATTAAAATTGGACTTAATCTTAATTGCCGGTGTTAGAAACAGGTCTTTCGAAAGGGAATGGCCTAGCCGGAGTTGCAGGGTTTTTTCGGTGGGAATAAATTTACCATGTACCCGATTGATATTTGATCCGGCATTCCAGCTGTAATACCCTGTCACGGTCTTTACTAAGTCGGAGTTATAGCTAATCCCTGCGGACTCTGACATGCTAAATTGGCCAATGTTGTTGTTTTCTATCTGGCTTGCGTTTATCGACTCCGTGATTGTAATTCTGGGTGTAAAGTTGTAAATCAAACCCTGATTAAAATTTAGGGCAGGTTGTTCGGTACGAGTTATTGTATTCCCAGGTAAAACCGGATTTTTTTGCTCGGACAACTGCCTGAGATTGGAGACGCGAATATTCCCGGTTATATTCAAATCGGAACGACTGGCGGGTTGCCACGAGAGAAAGCTCGAAAATTGATTATTTGTGATATCGGTGGAAGCGTTAATAAAATCGCTATGGGTTTGCGTCGTCGATAGCAGATTTTCCAGAGTTAAATTCTTTTTCCCCGTATAGGAATGCCGGCCGGTTAGCGCGTAGTTAGTGGTGTCATCCTCATTCGAATTGCTGGTGTTGTCATAATTGATATCGCCAGACAGTTTGTTTTCCTGTAGCTGATATCCTGCAGTAAAACCCAGGGCGTCATTGACAAAGCTGGTCTGGTCGATATCGTCGCGTTTATTGCGCTCCAGGTTAGCGCTGTAGAATTGCTTTCCATCCAGGGAGCGATATTGTTGCCGCATGCCGATGAGGGTATTGGTGATAGTCCTGTTAAACAATTTGGCATCGAGTTCATTCTTATTTTTGTTGGCATAAAACGTAAACGGAAATCGACTGGTGGGGAATAGATTTAGCTGAAACTTCCCGTTGATAAATTCGTCTCGACTAGTCACCGCATCGTTGGATGCTTCTTCATTCGATGCAAACGACAAGCTGCCGTTTATCAGGGCAAACCAGGGGTGCCAGATATAGCTGCTGGCGTTGATAGTCGATACTGTGAGCCAGTCTGTCGAAGGACTCATGCCATTATTAAAATCCCGCTCCCGGTAAATAGTACTCAAATCACCCCATGTTCGAATCGGGGCGATTTCTGCTTTGGCAATATTTTGATAATTCACAAACATAATGAGACAAATAATACTAATCGACCAAAAAATTGAATCTCTTAGGTGCATGCACAATTATTCTTCATCGATAGCGGCAGGTATATTTTCATTGACGTATATATCTGCTGCCTGAATCAGGCTTCCGGTATATTCTTTCCATGCCTTATCCTGTGACTCGCGATAAAGCAGGTTTGCAGCACGCTGTTTAACTTCACTAAAGGACTTGAATTTTTCAGGCTGGATCCCATTAAGACGAAATATAGTGAAACCCTCGAGGACGCGAACAGGAGGGCTTATTTCATTGATTTTCAGATTGTTCACGGCAGTATTCGAATCACCGTCGAGCATACCCTGGTGCAGGTAACCCAGATCACCGCCATTGACTGCGCTCAGGTGAGATGAATAGCTACGGGCCAAATCTGCAAAAATTTCGCCCTCGCGCATACGCTGAATAAGTTGATTAGCCGCCTTTTCGGCATCTAGCCAGGTTTGATTGGTCGACGATGGTGGAACCGACAGCAGGATAACGGATACCCAGAACCGGCCCGGCTCGGTGAATTTTTCAGGGTGTTGTTTATAATAGGCCTGTACAGCCTGCGCATCGGGTTGCTCGATATCCCTGATTCTGGACTGGATCTGTTCGATCAAATCCTGACGCTCAAGCATCTCCAGTAAGCGCGGCAGGTTTTCTTCTTTCTGCGCCTGCCATTCTGGGCTGTCGCTGTATTTATCGTCATACTCTGCGAGGCCAGCCAGTATTTTCTCTCTGTCGGGGTTAAGACCTTGCTTGACGGCCTGCTGATGAATTAAAACCTGCTCGACGATATCCCTGCCGACCTGTTTTTGGAATCTCACGAGTTCATCTTTGGGGACTTCTCCATGATAGTACTTGTAACGAACCGCGGCTCGAAAAATATCCATGAACTCGTCATAGAGAATAATACGATCATTGATACGCGCAAAAACGGGGTTCTGTGAGGTTGTGTCCTGTGCCGAAATAGCGGGCCAGGACGTGATAACTAGTATCAGGCACAAGCCCAGTGTTTTCGTAACCTGCTTGAATTTGCTTACCCACACATTAAGGTACCGTTTTTTCTGCTGCTAAAATTAACAAACCCCCCATTGATACTTTCAATGGGGGGTGTCATGTCTCAGGCTATAGAGTCTCTTACTTGGTATGACAGGCCAGACAGACTGCACTACCAGCGTTCGAGATCCGAAGGAAAGTGGCGTTTGTTGTGTGAGGATCATGGCAACTGGCGCATTCCACGAATGGCTGAGCTGTACCCGTGTCGATGCCTGCCACCGAACGAGTATATAGCTGCATATCTGTTTTCTCACGCGAAGTATTTCCACCTGTTTCGACCCACCAGATAGTGGTGCCGTTGATAGGGGCATTGAGAGGCGCCACAAAATCGCTGTCATTGAGGGTACCGGTCTTAGCATTAACAGTGATGCCGCCGCCACCATACTGGATGCCAATGGGGTGATCGTCTTGTAGATCAGTGCCAATCAGAGCGTTACCCGCAGGTCTGTCGGCGCCTGTCCAGGTACCGGTCATGCCGGTATTTGGTGCGTTTATTACAGAATCCATAGCCTGGGTGCCATCATGGCAGGACAGGCAGGCGATAGATACCGAGCCGACAGGCGCTGTTGCACCGTCCAGGCTGCTGGTTCCCAGGCTGTCATAGGTGGTGTATGTGGCCCCTCCCAGGGTTCTGTTCCACAGTGGCACGGAAGCCGAAATATCCGATCCGTGCGGGGTATGGCAGAACACACATATTTCGGCTGTGCCGCTAAACGTATTGGGCCCGGGGCCGCCTGAGCCTAAATTATGCTTGGTCGTGGCAACAGCTGCTATTGCGCTCCCTCCCGCGAGTAACAGGCCCGCTACTATCGCGAACCTGCCTGCAGTTTTTATTAATTTTTGGAGTTTCATGATCTTAGCCTCTATAGTTGTAAATAAATTGGTAAAGTAAGTATCTATAACGATGCAGGTATTGTGCCAATTTTTGCGGCCCCAGAAAAAAATAGAATTAACAAGAAAAGTTTAATAAAAACAATAAGATACGTGGTAACAGTTATGGTCGACAATGGACGGGAAGGATAAAAATAAGAGATTTTAAAAGCTCCCTCTCATTTATAAGAAATAAGTGGTGGCTGAATTCTCATATCTAAGAAGGATGGCGCTTACTTAAGCCCGTCATTCCCACGAAAACCCGTAGGCTGGGCTGAGCTTGTGAAACCCAACATGACAAATGCAAATCAATATGTTGGGGTTCGTCCCTCACCCCAACCTACTGGCTACAGACTATCGGGAAAACCCGGTAGGTTGGGGTGACACCAGGAACCCCAACACGATTAATCCGAATCTAAATGTTGGGGTTCGTTCCTCACCCCAACCTACTGGCTAATATCTAAGAGGGATTCACCTTTACGGCACTGACAAAAAATATTTCATCGAAGCTGCGATTCAGGGACTTACTGGTGAAATTCCGCATTGCCGCGCCGCTGTTCCAGCTGATGTTCTGACCCACTTCGATTTCGGCGACGGGTGCGGCCAGCCAGATTTTTTTACCCTGTTCTTCAACCTGGATATAGCTATAGCCGCCCGCGCTCGTGATTTCCAGTACCGAGCCGGAATGACCGCTCGTAGCCATGGCTGAGGTGGAAAAGACTTTATCGACAAACATGATCTGGTCAAAAGTCCGATCGATCGCCTTACTGGTGAAATTTTTCATCATCGCGTAATCGCTCCACGTTACTTTTTCGCCAGGTTGTACTGAAGACAGTGGAGAAGCCATCCAGAAAACCTTCCCATCGATATCAATTTCGAGGTAGGTATAGCCACCTGAATTCTGAATAGTTTTAACCGTACCCGTATTGGCAGTCGGTGTGGCAAGCCTGGTCGAAGCGGTTGAATTTGATGCCTGGACAGCCTGGGTCGGGTTATCGACCAATTGCGAGTCGTCTGAACAGGCTGTTAATCCGATGAAGAGTACCGGCAGTAATGTCTTTAATAGTGATGCGCGAACTACAGGGCTTACAATCATGTCAATAACCTGGGAAATTAAATTTTGCAAACCCGATTGCAATATTTATGCCCTTATTTGCATTGGGGCAAAAACAAATGAAACACTGGCTAAATGTTGGCTTGAATTCTCTATTCCGGGATTATTTCAGAATACATTCCCGATTATGGGAATTTGTTCCGGGCTGGATTATTCGTTCTCAGCAGGGCGCGGAAGGCCAAAAAACCCCTGTTCTTCAGTGATAGACGCAGGTCTGAATACATCTACTTTTCTAAAATACTGATCCACCATGTACACACGCCCATCTTCATCCACATCGAGACCTGCGGGCAACATAAAGTTCGCTGGGCCTGCGCGGCTGTCGCGGCGGCCAACGGCCAGTAACAACTGACCCGCCGGGTTAAATATCTGGAAATTGCCAAAAGCGGCATCGGATACATAGATATTGCCATCTTTATCCGAGCCTATGCCTTTGGGTCTGGAAAATTGTCCACCTCGACGGCCTATATCGCCGAAGGAGCGAATAAATTCGCCTTGCTGGCTAAACACCTGGATACGAAAGTTACCGCCATCGACCACATACAGGTTTCCATCGGCGGCGATCACCGCATCCCGGGGTAAATTAAGTTCACCCTCCCCAGAACCGCGTTGCGAAATATTATAAAGAAACTCACCCGTTTGCGCGTCAAGCACCACGACTCGGTGCCAATCGCTGCTGACGCCGCCGGTGTCGACCACAAATACTTTCTTGCCGTCTGGATCGACAGCGAGGCCCGCCGGACGGCTGAAAAGGTCCCGGTGACCCAGCGTTCGCAGGTAATTGCCATCCCGGTCGAACACCACGACTCGTTTCATGCTGGCATCGCAGACATATAGGTTCCCGTCCCTGTCTACATCCAGCCCCATGGGTTTGGATAATTCTCCGGGAGGCGTGGTACCAATTTCGAAATACCTGCCTTCCCGCTTGTCGAAAGCATGTACTTTCCTTTGCTGGGTGTCTGACACAAAAACCCGACCCTGATGGACGCTGACAGCAAAGGGTTTTCCCATGCCAAAACCAGTGCGCGCCTGCCCGGTAATGAGTCTTTTAAAAGCAGCCTCTTTACCTTCCTGCTCTACATCGGCGCTGCTGATCAGGCTTTGCTGATAATGAAATCGCGGTTGATCCGGGGGCGGGGGAAAGACGGGTTTTTCAACTTGAACAGAATCTGGTATGGTCGCGCACCCTGCCTGAAAAAGAAAAATAGCCAGAAGTAACAGGTGGAATAAAGAGCTTCCGGGTTTATTGATTGACATACATTTTCCGCAGGAAATTGGGTTGAAATAACAGGACAAGTGTGTATAAGTAATTATAAGCAATTAAGGTGCCAGAACAAAGGCAACGCGTGGCACTATTATTGCCCGCTGATGCGAGGACTGCCGGCGCCAACAATTTTGTAAAAGTATTGTTAAGGTTAACATAATGAAATCGATGATGTTTTGCCTGGTTCTGGCCCTGTCCGGACTGACATTTCAGGCCCATGCGGCCGAGATCGACGCAGCGGGGCTCTACCAGGATTACTGCTCCGTATGCCATGGCGAGAAAGGTGATGGAAAAAGTCATGCGATGCAAGGATTAATCCCGCCACCGAGAGATTTCACCAGTCCTCAGTCATCCATCGAGCTCAACTTTGGGCGGATAGTGCATGCGATTCGTGAAGGCGTGCCCGGAACCGCTATGACAGCCTGGAAATCGAGACTTAGTGCTGAACAAATAAATGCCATAAGTCGCCACATTCAACAGAAATTCTTACGTGCAGCGACGGTAGAAACCGCCACCGAGGGCAGTCGTATTTATGCCGATTTCTGTTCCGTTTGCCATGGCGATACAGGCAAGGGTGCGGTATGGGCAACCAGTGGGCTTAATCCACGCCCCGTGGACTTCACTTCGACCGCAGCCCTGGCGACACTGGACCGGTTAAGAATGATCAATGCCGTTTCTTACGGGAGGCCGGAAACAGCGATGACGGGTTGGAAAAACCGTTTAACCGACACTCAAATTGAAGTAGTGGTGGATTACGTTATTAATTCCTTTATGTCAGGCTCGGATGCCGAGAAAAAGCTGCAGACGGAGTCGGTCCCGGTTAGTGTGGATACCCGAGCGAATATGGATTTGCCGATGCCTTTCGATCTACACGGGGATTACAATAAAGGCGCCGCGCTGTATATGAGTAATTGCTCGACCTGTCATGGCGTGACGGGTGATGGACGCGGGCCCCGTGCCTACTTTATCAATCCCAAACCGCGTAATTTTCTACATACATCCTCTCGTGCCACGCTAAATCGCCCTGCGCTTTATGAATCGGTAGCAAAAGGTAAACTACGTACCGAAATGCCCGCCTGGGAGACGGTTCTGGATCCGCAGCAGCTGGCGGACGTCAGTGAATTTGTTTACCAGCAGTTTATCCGCGAAAAATAAATTTTGTTGTGAAACAGCTGCTGAATAATCTTTGTACACCCCTGTACCTGGTTTTTTTTGCAACCGGCCTCCTGGCACAGGAAGAGCTGGAACTGCCGATATCCAATGCTAGTGACTACCATGAACAGGGAAGAGCAATTTATAACTTTCGATGCTACTTCTGTCACGGTTATTCGGGTGATGCGCGCACCCTCGCAACCACTTTTGTAAATCCGCCACCGCGAGATTTTACGCGCGCAAAAGACGCTGATTTATCTCGCCCGCAGATGTTGCGGGCGGTCAAATACGGCCAGCCTGATACAGCTATGACGGGGTTTTCTCGAGTATTGAATAGCCAGGAAATTGCCACGGTTGTCGATTTTATTCGCGTTGAATTCATGCTCAATAAGGAGATCAATACGCGTTATCATACACCTGAAAATGGTTGGCCTGATCATCGACGGTACGCTATCGCTTTTCCATTTGCGACTGGAGAAATTCCTCTGGATAAACCCTGGGAAGATTTGACCGCACGACAGGTCAGGGGTAAACAGCTTTTTTTGACCAGTTGCATTACCTGTCATGATCGATCCCGGGTGATAAATGAAGGTGATATCTGGATAAAACAGTCCGTTTCCTACCCCAGGAATAACTATTCTCATACCCGCATAGATGCGGTGAGTTCAGCCAGTATTTACGCGCAGCACGATATTTCACCAGAATTGCCTTCACTCTCGGCGAAGGCCGGGATCGGAAGGCTACTGTGGCTTGAAAATTGTGCTTTTTGCCACGCTGCCGATGGCAGTGGTCAAAACTGGATTGGCAGCTTCCTGGAGCCACCTCCGAGAGATTTGCGGGACCCACATTTTATGGCTGGCATGACTATCGACCTCCTGATTGAGCGTATTGAAAATGGACTGGTCAACACCTCTATGCCGGCCTGGAGGCAGGTACTGAGCAGAGAACAGATTGGTTATATTGTCAGTTATATTTCGGAAGCTTTTCATAGGGTCAGGGAATAACGCACAGGAGCGCCTTCGACCGAGGTCGGTGAGCAGGAAAAATTCTCAAATTCGAGAAATTCGTAATGGCTAATCTCATTTCTGGGAATATTTCCGCGGATTTTCTAATGTATGCCCCTGTTTTTCCTTAAATAAGCGGGTATTCTATTTTGGCACTCGAATTGCAGTGATTTTGATGATTATGCCTTTCGATTTCAGCGCAGCTCGATGCGAGTGCTCATCTATCCCGCATCAAATCTATTTTCAATGCCTATATCGCTCCGAAATAATTCTGCCGAAAAATTTACTGTACCCGGAGGGTGTAATATCATCTTTGATCATGCCACCTGTCTTAATTTTGCGCTGGATTGCATTCTTTTGGGGTCGTGGAGTCATGTCGGTTAATAGCCTGTACAAACCTGCTACGCTGATCTGTCTGCTAGCTGTACTTTTGTCTTCCTGTGAAAAAATAACCACGGGAGAACCTGGCCGGGGCGATATGTTCCCGCGCTCGGCATTGTCTGAACTGATGTCGGATGCTGTTAATCAGCCTAAGCTGGAAGGTAAAACGCTGGTAGTTAATTTCTGGGCCACCTGGTGCCCGCCCTGCCGTAAGGAAATGCCGGAATTGCAACGTCTTAGCGATGCGATGGATAAAAATCGGTTTATGGTGATCGGCGTTTCAGTGGATGAGGATAAGAATTTAATGCGGGAATTTTTGTTGCAACAGAAAATTCGCTTTGACAATTATCATGATGTAGATCGACACCTGGCGCGTGACCTGCTTAAAGTTCGGGCCTACCCTGAAACCTTTATCATCTCCCCTCAAGGGATCATCATCAGGCGTATTGTCGGTGCGCAGTCCTGGAATAGTAAAGCAGTGCATTCCCTGCTGGAATCCGTACATAAAGGTGAAGGCCTGGAGAAAAGTGGGGGGTTGTCTGGTTAAGGTATGAATATCAAATCGTTTATACAGCTTTTCCAGGGGCCATCAATTACTGGTGAAAATCTCGCGAATTTCGATAACGGTAAAGGTATTCTGAGCCCGCTGAAATTTAAAGGTTATCTGTTTAATATCCTGCTGGTAGCGTACATCGCATTTATTACTGCGTTTGTGCTGAGTCAGCGAGATCAACCTTTGGAGCAGCTCGAGCAGTACCAGAAAATACAGAAGGCACAGGAAGCGCTGGTGCAGGCAGACCTGGCTGCTTTTCACATCGTCACGGTGCTGTTTTCCGAAGTTTCACAATCCGATCTGGAAAGTGTGGTGCAATACTTTTCCAGTCTGCGAGATCAATATATCAATTTACAGCAATGGTTTCCCGAGCAGGCTGAGGCATTCAGAGCGTTAGTCGAATCGATTCCGGCGACGCTGGATGAGCCCAGTGAGAGAAATTTGAAAAATATACACTTTCATTTGGCTCGTTCCAAAACCGAGCTGGATCGTTTGATGGTATTAAATAGTGAACGCCTAACCGATCTGGTTGCAAGCCATCGGGCACATAATGAATCTGTCGTGGTCACAACCCTGGCATTAGGCATTATGGGGCTGATCCTGCTGGGAGGCATTACCAGCCTGTTTTTTAGTCGACTCAAAAAAGATCTTAACGCGCTACAGAAACGTACTGCTGAAATTGTTCAGGGGTATCGTGGCGAGCCTTTACCCGTATCCCGCAATGACGAAGTGGGGTATCTGACGCAGGGTGTTAATTATATGGCCGATGCCCTGGCCGAGCGTGAGCAGGCACTGGAAATTCAACGTAGTACGGTGTCGTTCATGGAGAAAATGGTTGCCATCGATTCTCTGACGGGTGGAATTGCGCATGAAATCGGAAACCCCGTCACCTGTATAGCAGGTTTGGCAGAAGTGTTAAAAAATGATGAAGACAGCCAGTTAAGCGAAGAGAGCCGGCAATCTCTGGAAGCCATCCTGGATCATATCGATGGCCTGGTCAGACTTACCCGGGAGTTGTCCGTTTTTGATACCCATAAGAGCGATGAATACGAATGGCTGGATATCAATCGCGTGGTTTCCAATACCTGCAGCATTTTTAATTACGATAAACGCTGGGCGGGTATCCAAATTAATATGGATCTAGACCATTCTATCCCGGCGATATTTGCTTCGGTCAATCAGCTTACCCAGCTCATTAGTAATATTCTCGAAAATGCCATGGATGCGGAGCGCAATATTCAGCAACCCGAGGTAATAATCAGTACGCAGCTGCAGGACTCTGAGAATCTGTTAATTCGGATTAGCGATAACGGACAGGGTATGGACCAGGATGTTATGGCGCATATTTTTGATCCGTTTTTCAGCACCAAGCCGGTCGGGTTGGGAACCGGGTTGGGGCTTGCAATTTGCTGGAGCATCGTTAAAGCTCACAATGGCACCATTAAAGCAACGTCTACTGTCTCACAGGGTAGTGAAATCAGCATCATATTACCGATTAAAAAAGCAGAGAGTTCAGAGTGAAAAATATAACAGAGGATGACGATAATGATACTGATATGATCACTGAATTGAATCTGGTGAGAGATGCGCTGGAGAACAGCCAAAGCCAGTTGGCTGACACCGATGACAAAGGGATGAGTGAAACCCGCTACCAGAATTATGCCTATGTAGTTGAAAATGCCCCGATTTCTGTGATGATTACAGATGCAGGAGGATTGATTACATTCGTTAATCCGAAATTTGAAGAAGTCACGGGTTACAAATTGCATGAGGTAGTGGGTAAGAATCCCAATATTCTCAATTCAGGGGAAACCCCGGAAGGAGCTTACAATGATTTATGGAAAACCATCAAAGCAGGAAACCAGTGGTCTGGTGTATTCCACAATCGACGAAAAGATGGTGCGCTGTTCTGGGAGAGGGCCGTTATTACTGGCATCAAGAATGCGCAGGGGGAAATATCACACTATATAGCGATCAAGGAGGATATAACCGAGGTCAAGGAAGCGCATAAAAAACTGGAACAGGAACGGCTGAGAATTATTCAGCATTCGAAAATGGCGGAGATTGGGCTGATAGCGGCCGGAATACTGCATGAAGTTGGAAATCCCTTAGCGGCTATTAGAGGATTGATTTGTGATATTAAAGATTCCTGTGCTCTGACTGGCGATGGCGAGTCCTCGCGCGAAATGATCGCTCACCAGCTGGATCAGGTTCTGAGCGAGGTAGATCGCATCACTTGCATCACAATGGATATATCAGAGTTTTCCTACTCGAATAATGCTAAGGCAGATTTGTTGGATATTAATGGACTGGTGGATACTACCTGTCGCCTGATTCAATATGATAAGCGTTGGGATAGAATCGAATTACGAGTGGTTCTCGACCCGGAGTTGCCCCCTGTAAACGCGATAAAGGATTATATCATCCAGGTATTGATCAACCTGTTTAGCAATGCCGTGTATGCTGTTGAGCAGGTAAAGGGCAGAAAGTCTGAGGTGCAGGTATCTACTTTCCATGATGCCGAAAATATTTACATCAGTATCAAGGACAATGGATGCGGGATCAAACAGGAAAATTTACCCAGAATATTTGATAATTTCTTTACCAACAAAGACCAGGGAAAAGGCACCGGGATCGGACTGGCCTTGTGCAAGTCACTCATCGACAGTCATCAGGGCACTATTGAAATTCAATCTAAGGAAGGACTCGAGACAGAAGTCTGTATCTCTTTGCCCATCCATTCTGATACGGAAGTTTAAGCTTATGCAATCGTTACAAGTTCTGATCGTTGATGACGAACCCGCACTCAGGCAGATACTGTCTAAAACAGCCAGTAAGGCGGGGCATACTGTCAGTGTTGCTGCCAATGGCACCGAAGCACTGGAGCGTTTGAGTAAAGGGGATATCGATGTGGCAATTTGTGACATTCGCATGCCTGATATCAGTGGTATTGAGGTGGTGCAAAATGCCAGCGCCTCGGGGATAGAAACCATTTTTCTGATGATGACCGCCTTTGCCTCGGTCGATACTGCGATAGAGGCCATGCGTGCCGGTGCTTACGATTACATGCTCAAACCATTGCGAAACGAGGATGTGGTAAACCGGCTGGCGCATTTGGCTGACGTGATCCACTTGCGTTCTGAAAATAAAGTATTAAGGAAAATTGTTCGTAGACATACTGAAGGTACCTGCCAGCCGATTTCACGGACGATGAAAAATGTGGAACGTTTAGTCACTAAAGTAGCGCCTACTGATAGTACCGTGTTAATTACCGGCCCCAGCGGATCGGGAAAAGGCGTAATCGCTCTTTCCATTCATCAGATCAGTCATCGCGCAAAGGAATCATTCATACCTGTAAACTGTGGCGCTATACCAGAAAATTTGTTGGAAAGTGAATTTTTTGGCCACACCAAAGGCGCGTTTACCGGCGCCGACAAAGCCAAACGCGGATTGTTCGCCGAGGCCGATCAGGGCACTATTTTTCTCGATGAGATCGGTGAGTTACCCCTCAATCTGCAGGTCAAGCTATTGCATGTTATTGAAGATAAGCAGCTACGCGCCCTGGGAAGTGAACAGACTCGGAAAATAAATGTTCGTATCCTGGCAGCGACCAATCGCGATCTTGCAAAAATGGTTGATGAAGGCCGTTTTCGAGAAGACCTCTATTTTCGTTTAAACGTGTTTCAGGTACCCCTCCCTTCTCTGGCGCAACGCAGGGAGGATATACCCTCGTTGATTGATTTCTTTGTTAGAAAAGAAAGCGATAAAATGGGACTCGGCAGTGACATTGAAATTTCCCCGGAAGCACGGGATGTGCTGATCAGCTACTCCTGGCCGGGTAATGTGCGGGAGTTACAGAATGTGATCGCCCGATCTTTGATACTCTGTGAAAACGCTCGGATCGAACTCTTCGATCTGCCGCAAAATATCGGTGAACTGCAGAACTCTTTAACCGGGAACCAGAGACTGGCCGGGAGATCCTTGAAGCAACAACTTCATGACTTCGAAATTGATGTGATAAAAAATGCCATAGAAATTGCCAATGGCGATCGTAAAGTTGCGGCTAGCCGGCTGGATATCGGTGTATCCAGTTTATATCGAAAATTAGAAGGTGCACAGGGATGAAATCCGGTAAGCCTGTACAGTATTCCAGGACCATGAAGTCGGTTTTTATATCTTTCGTTTTTCTGTTTTTTTTTGCCCCAGGTCAGACCACCCTCGCTTATATCCTGGATCAATCCGAGGAAGACGATCATGCCTTTAAATTGTTCGAGCTTATGAAAAAGGCGATCTGGGTCAGCCTGCTGATGAAAACAAAGCAGATGAGCTACGCCGACGCTTAAATCAGATGCCTGAGGAGGGATAATTATGCGACCAATAAGTCGTTTCATGGTTTGTTTAGTTCTGCTTGGTCCTTCGCTGACCCAGGCCGCCAGCACCATTGAAGGCCAGAAAATATATGATCGTAATTGTGCCATGTGCCATGGTGTCCAGGGCATCAGCGTGATGGCAAGTGCGCCCAACTTTAAATATGGCCAGGGCCTGTTCAAATCGGATTTCTCACTGGTAGATCGGATCAAGAAAGGCAAAAACGCCTGTCCTGCTTTTATAGGCATACTGCGCGAGCAACAGATTTATGATGTGATTGCTTACCTGAGGACCCTGTACCCGTGAAAGTTACGCATGCAACCGGGCTCGTGATTCTATGCTTCTATCTGCTGGCCTGTACTGAACCTGAAACGGCAGAACATTCAGAGCAAGAGACGGCGGCTCCAGTCTCGGCATCGATGGTAGATACTAAGCCCCAGACTGAAATACTGGATCATTTTGAAGTTGGCGAAGACGTGTATGTGCGATCTCTCGCAGTAGAGGCCAGGTCGCAGACCCTGTGGGTAGGAACTTCGCTGGGGGTTCATGAAGTCGATTTGAAAAATCGAGAGCTAAGAAATACCTTTACCCGTGATCATGGTCTCGCCAATGAATATGTTTTCGGGATCGGCATCGATGCAGATGGTTATAAGTGGTTCGGCACCAATGCGGGCGGGATGTCTCGATACCGGGATGGGGACTGGAAAACTTTTTTCCCCATGCATGGATTGGCCGATTACTGGATTTATGCCTTTGCCAATGATCCAGATGGGGGTTTATGGATAGGTACCTGGGCGGGCGCGAATTATCTGAACCGTAAAACCGGAGAATTCAAAACCTATGTAAAGGAGCTCATCAATGAATGGGTTTATGGCATTGCGGTAGATAGCCATGGCGCGATCTGGTTTGGTACTGAAGGCGGGGTGACCCGGTTTGAGCGCGATAGCTGGACTTCCTGGAGCCACGAAGACGGTATAGGGGGAGATAATCCTGACGCCTTACCCTTCAGTCGGAATACCGGGCTCGGTACTCGATCCCGTCATGACCTGGGGATTATGGCAGAAGGAAAACCAACTTATAACCCGAATTATGTTTTCTGTATTCTGTCAGATCAGGAGGACACGATCTGGGCCGGGACCTGGGGTGGTGGTGTCGCTCGGTTTAAAGATGGGCAGTGGACCAACCTGATGGAGAAAGATGGTCTGGCGGGCAATATCGTGTACAGCATGGCCCAGGATAAGTCTGGGGTGTACTGGTTTGGCACCAACAAGGGCTTATCACGATACGATGGAACTCGATGGTATAATTGGAACATACACAATGGTCTTGCCTCGAATCATGTTTATGCCATAGCGATAAACGACAATGAAATTTGGGTGGGTACTCGCGGTGCGGTAACTCGCCTGGGCATCAGAACGGCAGCTGAATCCAGGGAACCCCTGTCTTGATCATAGGTACTTTAACGGGTGGCTAGAATTTTTTTATTTGGAGAAAGACTTTGAATTTGAAACTGACATCATTAGTGCTGATTATAGTGGGTCTGGTAGTTGGTGCTTATATGCTGGGTGTCAAGCATAAGCTGGAGAATAATGACAATGAATCTGTCGATACCAGCTATGGGAAGGTTGACAAATTGCAGTCTGGTGCAGTGTTAACGCCTGATCATCCACTTTTGGAACCTAATTTGACCAATATGCCCGGTTCCGGCCTGGCAGGTGCAATACCCGCAAACCAGAATGTTAAGTTTACCCATTTCAGGGTTGGTAACCGTAACGTCAAATCCATTTATGCGGAAGACGACGTCATTTGGGTTGGCACTTCTGGGGGTGTCATTCGTTATGTGCCTGAAACCGATGAATATCGATTGTTCGATGTTCGCAATGGACTACTCGCCAATGGTATTTTCCACGTCAGTCGCTGGACGGAGAATAAAATACTGATAGGGACCTATGGTGGCGGTCTCGCTATTTATGATGAAGTTCAGGACAAATTCGAGATTTATAATGTGCCCGATGGTCTCGCCGATTCATTTGTTTACGACGTCCTGCTGATGCCCGATGGAGATCTATGGATTGCTACCTGGTCTGGTGCGAATCGCGTAAAGGGCGGTCGGCTGGATGATCCTTCGGCCTGGGAAACCTACACCGTAGAAAACACGGGAGGCGGGTTACCGAACGACTGGGTTTATGGCCTGGACCTGGGTAAAAACGGTGAAGTCTGGTTCGCCACAGAGGGGGGGCTGGCTCGCTATGAAAATGGTCAGTGGCAAAGCTGGAATCATCAGGATGGCCAGGGCGCTGTTTATGACCTGGTTAAAGAAGACAATCGATTCGACACCGATCCGGCCGAAGTATCGAGTCACCATGCGCGTCAAAAAATTGAAATGGGTCTGGAAAATATTAGTACCGCGTACAACCCTAACTATATCGTCGCGCTGACAGTAGACCTTGATGGGATCGTCTGGATTGGTACCTGGGGCGCTGGCCTGGCTCGCTTTGATGGCGAGTCTTTTAAAAACTATACGGTGAAGGATGGTCTTGCTTCTAACCATGTCTTCATGTTGCATGAAGATCATAACGGAGTGCTGTGGATTGGTACCAGCCACGGTATGTCTCGGTTCGATGGGCAGGGTTTTTCTACCATGACCACTCAGGATGGCCTGTTATCAAACACCATTTTCTCCATGGATACGCAGAAAAACAATACATTATGGGTCGGTAGTTTTGGTGGCGTAGCCCGGATTAAGCTTGAGGACGAATCTTAGGCACCCCTGACTTTTGCAGAGTTTTCCCTTAAAGACAAACTCGTTATGTTTAGCACGGAACACAGGCCAGGTGAAATGCCTCAGTAGGATTCGACGCTTTCCATGCAGAAATATTTAAGGTCCTATCAGGGCTGATTGTTCGGCGGTTCGGGGTTATTTAACTGGCTTTCCCATTCCCATAATGCCGATCTGGCCTTACGAATAAACGGATCACCCTTTTTGGCCAGGTGTATATAGCTTCGCATTGCCCCGGTTGCTGCATGAATATCTCCCAGTTTTTCATGGCAAATTGCCAGACCATAATAGGCATTAACCTGGTAGGGGTTGATGTCTATGGCTTGAAGGAATGACTCTTTGGCTGCCTGGTACTTTTCCAGTTCAAACAATGAAAAGCCAAGGTTGGCATATGCCTCAGGGATTGGGGCATTTAATACCAGTAACTTATTCCACTCCTGCACCGCCTGCGGGTATTGTTTGTTAACCATGAAGGCGAGAGCCTTATTAAAATACTCATCGATTAACTGCTGCTGCGTCAAGGAATCGGCATTCCCGTATTGTGGCTTTCCCATTGCGAAATAGATAATCCAGCCGCCGGCTATGACTGTTGCGATAACAATCAGAGCAATAATTGCATACCTTTTTTTTAACGCCTGCGTTTTAATACGCATAATTCCTTATATCATCCCTTTATGGGGTGCGGTCGAAATAAACGGCACACCGAAAAAAGTGAGAAAGGCAAGGGTGAAACATCCAAGAATTAGCCAGAGAAATAATCTATCTTTTTTAAACCCAACCTGTAAATGGAGGGTGAATGCAACGCCTAGCCAGGTGAGAAAAGCCCAGGTTTCAAGGGGATCCCACGCCCAGTATCGGCCCCAGGCATCCTGGGCCCAGATTGCGCCGAAGAACAGCATGAAGGATTCAAAAAGAAAAGCGATGGCCAGAAATTTGTAGGCCAGTTTTATATAGCTTTGTTGTTGAAGAGCTGATTCCTGATCGATCTTTGTTAGCAAACCACAGACAGCCAGACCACTGGCCAGAAATAGCAAGGTGAAAAAAAACTTCCCGGTGATTACATGGAAATACAGCCAGATAGTGTTATAGGTTGGCGGCAGAAAGGACTCTTTAGGGCTTGCCGACATTAGCCATAACATCATGATAAAGACAACAGGGGTTAGAAACCAGAAAACGCGTGTTATCTGTTTGAAAAAAATGAAAAACAGCGTGACGCCAAGAAACATACTCCAGACATTACTGCTTAGAATTTCATACAGGTTGATAAAGGGACCGTGGCCGATTCGGTTCCAACGAATTCCGATACTGATGCTATGCGCCGCCAGTCCACAAATCGCCAGAATAACCAGGGGCCTGTAGTACCGGTCTTTGTGCTTGCTGAAAAATGATCCGAACCCAAATGCCGTGTAGAGCAAAAAAGCGAGATATAAAATATTCAACTCAAATTGTTGGGAGGTCATTGCCTGGTGATTCCGGGGAGTATTTGAATAAAATTAAAGGGAAGTATGAATTAATCGGTTCTTTCTACAGGTATAATCACGGCTAAAAGCTATAAAATCAATAATCCATGAAATTATGCAGATTCATAGTCGGGCTGTCGTTTTGTTTTTTAGGGGCGGTGTCGGCGGCTACCACGGTTGTCGTGACCCGAATAGACAGTGATATCGGTGAATTGACTACGAAAGAGTTAAGTCAATTATGGCTGAAGCAAATTTATTATATTAATGATATTGGAATTGATATTGCTGATCTGGATGAAAAGGATCATCTGAGGCAGACTTATTATAAAAATGTAGTTGGTAAATATAACAATAAGCTGGCTGCCTACTGGTCAATACGCGTTTTCAGGGGTGAAGCCTTTCCGCCTGTAACTTTTGAGTCACAACAAGCCTTGATAGACTGGTTAGTGGCATCTAAAAACAGGCTGGGCTATATCGATAGTAGCAATCTGAATGAAAATTTAAAATCTGTATTTGTTGTTGAAATGGGTGCGAGTGAAGGTAAAGAATGAAATATAGACATCTGTTTATTCTATCTGTATTACTGATTGTCGCTCTTCCTGTTAAGGCGAAAAGCTTTAATGGATTGTTCGGAGACATTACTGTTATAGATGCGAGTGATCGGCCCCTGACTGAAGATTCATTATCGGGTGTACTGGATTTTTATCTAGTCCATGAATTCAATAATCACCTGTCAGGTCTGCTAGAATTTGTTTACGAAAATTCCGCCGTCGACACAAAAACGGATCTGGAGCGCTTTTCATTAAAATACAGCTTTCATCAAAGGTTTAACCTGGCTATTGGGCGCTTTCATACACCCTTAGGTAATATCAATCGAGCTCAGCACCATGGGACCTTTTTGCAGGAAATGGTAACCCGCCCGTTTTTTCTCGAATACCATAAATCAAATTCTACCCTGCCACTTCACGTAGTGGGATTTATGGCAGATGGTATGTTCCGCAGGAATTCACTGAATATTGCCTACGAATCTACGCTGCATAGTAACCAGGCAGTTAATCAGGAATCTAATCAAAGCGGCCTCATTTTTATCAAACTCGATCCTAATGATAATTTGTCGGGTTCCATCAACCCGGGTTTTTCATCGCGAATACGTGTTTTTCCAGATCAGAAAAACTGGCAGGTGGCCGCATTTATTTATCAAAATGAAACAGAATTCGATTTAAATAACCTACGGAACCTGTTGGATGAAACGATAGTTGGGCTTGATTTTCAGTATACGCACGAGCAATGGAAATTAATGGCGGAGTTTTTCCATATCAGACACGATTATCATCAAACCAGTAATCGTTTTGGCGCAACTGCTTATTTTTTACAGGCGGGGTATCGTTATAGCGACAAAATCGGATTGCACTATCGTTATGCTTTTATGCACATTGACGAGAATGATCCTTACTACGGTTTAACTATTCTGAAAGATCAACACAGAAATTCTGTGGCTATACGTTATGAATTGAATGAATATAATGCGCTTAAGCTCGAACTCGAGTACCTGGTACATGAAAATTCGTCGATCGAAAATATCACTAGTATAGGGACGCAATGGTCGTTTCTATTTCATTAGTCCCTACCGCGTTCGCAACTTGTTTAGGTTCTTCTTCTGCTTGAGTGGGTAATAGGCAGGGTCGAATTCATTCGACCGGTCGCGATTCTACTCAAGATTACCGGGGCAGGCTGGTAAACTGGCAATGCCGGCCGGATAGGTCAATCAGGCTCAATCGTAGCCAAGAATCGCTATATGATCCAGACTTTCTTCGCTTTCGTCATTGCGTTCGAAAATTGCCAGTTCCGCCTGCTGCCGTTTCAGGTGAGGTGGAGTGTAATAATTTGCTTCCACCTGGTCAGCAGGCCAGGGTGGTGAAATCAGCGATTCGAATTTGTCGGGTTGCATCGTTCGCTCCGGGGTTGACGCAGGTCAAACTATATTAAGAACCAGCAACTTAACCATCTTAGTTGATAGTTTGCTTGTATAAAGTATCATAACTCATTGATATGTAAAAACAATGAGAAATTGTTGGCATTCCGGATCAGAGGAAAATTTCTCCCCAGGTCCGACGGACTCCCGGATCTACGGGGAATTCGTTTTGTTAACCATCCGAGCCCTCGATCTATTTATTCGCTGCAGACAGGAGCACAACCTTCCTATCTCGCCTATACTCTAATAACGCAGAATCCAGCGATGCATTATTCTCGGGATAAACGGTTAACCATTCGCGCATGTTTGAGAGAAAAGACTTCAAGTCGAAGTACAAAGAAGAAAAAAGAGCACGACTAGCCGCCGAGGCAAAGTTGAAGGAAAAGGATCGAGAAATCTTTCTGCACAAGAAGCAGATCAAGGCGGTTCTCGAAAAAATGGATAAACAGGTGCGGGAACGAACGGCCGCATTGCGTACCGAGGTCAAAAAGGCTGAGCAGGCCAACCAGTCCAAGTCAAATTTTTTGGCAAATATGAGCCATGAAATTCGGACCCCGATGAATGTGATTATCGGCATGTCGCATCTCGCCCTGGAAACTGAACTTGACTCCACGCAGCGTAACTATCTTGAGAAGGTTAACAAATCCGCCGAGGCCCTGCTCGGTATCATCGATGAAATACTGGACTTTTCCAAGATCGAAGCAGGCAGGCTCGACATCGAGGAAATCGAGTATTCGCTGTACGATGTGTTCGACAATGTATCTAACCTGATTAGTTTAAAGGCGGCTGAAAAAGGTCTCGAGTTTATATTCGATATCGATCCGTGCATGCCATGGCGGTTGATGGGGGACCCCCTCAGGCTGGGGCAGATATTGATCAACCTGTCGAACAACGCGCTCAAATTTACCGATAAAGGGTATTTGAAAGTGTCGGCGCGATCAGATTATGTCGATGACGACACGGTAAATCTGCAATTTTTTGTCGAGGACAGTGGCATCGGCATGGATGAAGAACAACAAAAACAGGTGTTCGAGTCGTTTACCCAGGCCGATTCTTCAACCACTCGTAAGTATGGTGGTTCAGGGCTAGGCTTGACTATTTCGCGAAAATTGGCGCAACTGATGGGCGGGGAACTATCTATAGAGTCAGAATCCGGTGTTGGTAGCAAGTTCAGTTTTAACATCGTGAACCACCTGATTGCCGATATTCAGGCAACCATCGAAATTCATGGAGCCGCGATCGCAAATTCAAAACTGTTGATTGTCACCAACAGCAGGGAGTGGACATCAATACTGGAACGCTTGTGCCGGTTTTTGTTAATTAAGCCTGCCTCGATATGCCTGCCCGACGATTTAGACAAAATCGAGGCGATAGACTTCAGCCAGTTCGAGTTGCTATTGATCGACCGTCAATGCGTTAAGGCCTGTATCGAACACGTGTCCAACCCCCAGATTCTGTTGAAAGATAATCTAGCTACGGTTGTCATGAGTGCACAGATGATCGATCCTGGAGCCGGAGCAGCGATGCGGAAACGGGGTCTGGCGTATAGTCGAACCTTGCTGAAACCGGTCACCCTGCCCGGCCTTTACCAGGCCCTGATTCACGCTTTGGGCCTGGTTACCGATTCCGACAGGAAGACGCTATCCGATGACGAAGAATATCTCGACGCGCTGGGTAAATTACGAAACGCGAAAATATTGCTGATAGAAGATAACATTCTCAACCAGGAACTGGCAGTCGAACTACTGACCACCAACGGTGTCAAGGTCGAGGTGGCTGACAATGGCAAGCAGGCATTAGAGAAAATTAGACATAAGAGATATGACGGCATTTTGATGGATTGCCTGATGCCCGTGATGGATGGATACGAGACAACCAGGACACTACGCAAACAACCAGAGTTTCGTGACTTGCCCATTATCGCGCTGACCGCCGATGTGATGAGCGAAAACATCAAAAAAATCAAACACTCTGGCATGAACGACCATATTGCCAAACCGATTAACATCAAGAATATGTTCATGACCATGGCGAGGTGGATCGATGTATCGAAGGAAAATCGAACCAAAGTAGCACGGAAAAAAGCGGTCCATTCAAATTTTGCCAAACACCTGAAGGTAATCGATAGTCAGGCTGCGTTGGCTCTGCTCGATGGAAACCTTGTGCTCTACCGCAAATTGCTGCAGTCATTTCCAAAAAATAATAAAGATTCGATCACGTCGATTCGCGCAGCACTAAAAGACGATAATCAGGACAAAGCGAAGCGTAAGGTTCACACGTTGAAGGGTTTAGCAGGCTCGCTCGGTGCTCAGAACCTGGCCACTGCGGCGCAAAATCTCGAAATTTCGATCGGTAATAATGAACCCTGCACAGAGCAGCTGAAACTGGTCGAAGATGAGCTGGAAAAGGTGCTCAGCGATATTCGCCGATTGCCAACTGAAGGTGAAACGGAACCTCAGGAAGTTAAAATCGGACTGCTGCTGGATAAAGACGAAATCACGAGTCGATTGCGCATACTGCAAGAGAGGGTATCGCTATCCGATGTGGAGTCCGAAGAAATACTGGAAGAAATTCAGCGGGGCGTGGATGAACAACTTTTTGAAAACCTGGAACCAGTTCGAGTAGCGCTCGCGCGCTATGATTTTGAACGATCGGGCCAACTGCTTGAGCAGTTAATGCAGAAAGTAGTCGTCAGTAATGATTAAAGGGCGCCTCGAAAAACAAGGGTCAAACGCCAGGCTGCCATGTTATGACGGTGACAGGATATGAAGGCAGGGAAGTTCTGAAATGAGTGAAAAGCACACTATTCTGGCCATAGACGATACGCCCGAAAATTTGCAGGTTCTCAAGGGCATACTGGTGCCACAGTATTCGATACTGGCGGCCATCAGTGGCGAGGCGGCGCTCAAAATTGTCGATAAGACGCGCCCGGATCTGATTTTACTCGATATCATGATGTCGGGCATGGACGGCTATGAAGTATGCCGAATTTTAAAATCGCGTGAAGATACCGCAGATATTCCGGTTATCTTTATCAGCGCGATGTCAGAGGTCAAAGACGAGTATCAGGGATTCGAAGTCGGTGCAGTCGATTATATAACCAAGCCGGTAAATGCCGATCTGGTCAGGGCGCGGGTGAAAACACACCTGGCGCTTGCCGATCAGCAACGGACTTTTAAAATCATAGTCGAAGAGCGCACGTTTGAGCTGGAGCAAACCCAGAGCGACGCCATCAAGATGCTGGCCGAAGCGGGTCATTATAACGATACGGATACCGGGGTTCATATCTGGCGCATGGCGTCTTATTCATCGGCTTTGGCGCGTGCCCTGAAATGGCCGGTAGAAAAAGCAGCCATGCTTGAACTCGCCGCAGCGATGCACGATACCGGAAAAATAGGGATACCAGATTCAATTTTGAAGGCCCCCAGAAAACTCAACGAAGACGAGTGGGTAATTATGAAAACCCACGCTGAAATCGGATATCATATTTTACGAAAAAGCGACTCGCCTATTTTCCAGCTGGCAGCGGCGGTTGCGCATCATCACCACGAAAAGTGGGATGGTTCGGGGTACCCGGAAGGTTTGGCGGGGGAAGCTATCCCGGAATGTGCCAGGATAGTTGCTATAGCCGATGTATTTGATGCCCTGACCATGTCAAGAGCCTATAAAAAAGTATGGAACACCGAACAGGCGATATCGATGCTGCAGGAAGACACAGGTAAACATTTCGACCCGCACATGATCGAGATATTTATTTCGATCATACCGAAAATTCTCGACCTCAAGGAAAGTTGGGACGCCAGTGAAGCTAATCAGCAAACAGTCGAAGTTAAGGAGTGATATGTTTTCGCTAAAACGAGTATAAACTGTGGACTGGAAAATATTTTTAACCATTTTTGCAGCGATATTCATTGCAGAACTGGGAGATAAAACCCAGCTTGCAACCATGCTCTTTGCAGCTGACAAAGCGGTTAGTAAATATACAGTTTTCCTGGCTGCGTCTGCGGCACTAATCGTTGCGTCGGCGATTGGCGTATTGGCGGGAAGCCTCCTGTCCGAGTACATTAACGAAAAATATTTACACTATGTCGCCGGTATCGGTTTCATAGCAATCGGTGCCTTTACACTATACAACGCGTAAAATACGGAACAAGGCCGTCAACCATCGAGCGCTGCAATAAGCCCGCATATTGCACCAGGGCGGTCTCAGTTGGCACTGACCCGGTTTACTTCTCGAATAACTCCATCTGGCCACCGGTTTCGGTCAAGTCGTTCAACTTGACGCCCACGCCGAGCAACCTGACGGGTATTTGCCCGCGCTGCCATGCCTGTTCGCACAACATCGAGAGATCCTCCAGGGTTGGATTACAATGCTGGCGTTCGACCGTGGTCTGGCTGAAATCGTTAAACTTCATCTTCAGGAAGCTATGGTTAATCTGGTAATCCTGGTCGAGTTTTTCCATGCGTCTGTCTAGCGATTCGATCAGCTCCGGTAACTTATCAAGACAGGCGGGCAGATCGGCCAAATCCTTTGGGTAGGTATTCTCCACGCTGATCGATTTTCTGCGCCACTGTGAAACCACCGGCCGGTCGTCGATTCCGCAGGCGAGCTTGTGGATATGCTCTCCGAAGCTTCCAAATTGCTGGACAAATTGAAACAGGCCGTATTGACGCACATCCCCGCAGGTTCTGATGCCGACCTTTTCCAGCCGGGCTGCAGTGACCTTGCCGACGCCCCAGATTTTCCTCACCGGCAAACCTGCAAGGAAAGATTCGATCTCGCCTGGTGTGATCACGTACTGACCGTCTGGCTTGTTCCAGTCACTCGCCACCTTGGCGAGAAACTTGTTGGGTGCGATACCAGCCGAAACGGTTATTCCGATGGATTGTGAAATACGTTTTCGGATTTCCCTGGCGATCAGGGTGGCGCTTCCCCGGCAGAGTTTACAGTTTGAAACATCGAGAAAGGCTTCGTCCAGGGACAGGGGCTCGATCAAATCGGTATAGTCGGTGAATATCGCGTGCATGGCTCGTGAGGCTTCGCGGTAGGCAGACATGCGGCCCGGGATCAGAATTAATTCAGGGCAACGTCGCATCGCAGTGGCGCTAGCCATCGCAGAGCGAATGCCAAACTTTCGGGCTTCATAAGAGGCTGTGGCGATTACCCCACGACGTTCAGCATTGCCGCCGACCGCAATGGGCTTGCCCCTCAGTTTCGGGTTATCGCGTACTTCTACCGCGGCGTAAAAGCAGTCGGCGTCGATGTGGATAATTTTGCGCACGGGAAATAGCAGTTTTGATCTAGTCTCTCAATTGAGAAAGTACTACCTGTAGGGTCGCCCATTCGACCGGTCGCATTTCCTGGTGGCGCAGAGGATAATGCCTGTCCCCAATAATTATTGGTCGAATAAATTTGATAATCCTCCGGGCGACCCTACAAGCATAATCTACCCACTCTAGTTGAGGAAGGGTCAGTTAAGTAACCAGGTAAATGAATGATGACAGAAAAAGTATTTTATCAAGACAGCTACCAGAAAACACACAGAAGTATCGTCGTTGAAAAGCTGGATGGTGGTGTGGTGCTCGAATCGACTATATTTTACCCGCTGGGTGGCGGGCAGCCCGGCGATACCGGCACATGCGCAACAGCGGCAAAGACTTATCGAGTGATCGATACGCGTTACGCCGATGATAAGACCACAATTATTCACCTTCTCGATACAATCGACCTGGCTGCGATCGACCTGGGTGAACCGGCTGATCTGGAACTCGACTGGGAACGACGCTATCGCCATATGCGTATGCACACCAGCCTGCACCTGATGTGTCATTTGATAACGGCACAGGCGACGGGCGGCTCGATCGGCGAGACCGAGAGTCGGCTAGACTTTGATCTGCAAGGGCAGGCAGTGGATAAAGAGACGCTTACCGCTGCGATTAACGAATTAATCCGCAAGGACTTGCCGGTCAGTGTGGGGTCAATCAGCGATGAGGAACTGGATCAAAATCCGGGGCTGGTGCGCACCATGTCGGTTCAACCACCCAGGGGGCAGGGCAGTGTGCGGACCATCAGCATCGAAGACACAGACTACCAGCCCTGCGGCGGCACTCATGTTCAGCGGACCGGTGAAATTGGTGAGGTCGTGGTTACCAAAATCAAGAGCAAGGGCAAGCAAAACAAACGCTTCACCCTGTCGTTGGTTAACCCCTGAGCATTCGAATCAGGCTGTAGTCTGTAATTTCCACGAACCCCGGCCAGTCAGTTATATGTTTCGAGTAACTGTGAAATAGTGTGCTGCAGGCGCCACCATTCCTCGGTCATGTGTTGCGGTGGTGCGTTGCGTGTGCGAATCAGCAGGTAATTGATCGCGGCTCCGAATACCCCGAGCATTCCACCAATATCGATATTGGGTTGCTCGAATCGAACGCGAATCTTCTTTACCAGTGCCATGCCGCGCTCGGCCCGGGTGCGTGCCAGCGCGATAGTTAAGTTGTTCTGTTCCGACATTTCCCAGGCCATGATTTCCAGGGTCAATGGCCTGGCCTGTAACTCGGTAACATGCCGCTTCAGCAGCAGTTGCAAATATTGTCCGAGGGATTGCTGGCCTATTTCGTCGCCCGATTCGGTGATGATATCGTCAACCTCCCACCAAAGGGGGGTAATTTCGGCAAATGCCAGCAGCAGACCGTCGAGCCCATCGAAATAGCGGTAAATCAATACCTTGTCGCAGCCAGCCTGGCGTGCGAGCGAGTTGATACCAACCGCGGAGTGACCCTGCTCAAGCAACAGGACTTCGAGTGCGAGCAGTATCTTCTGTTCGGTTTGGAGGCGGCTTTTTGTCATCGTTTTAAATTATTCTACCCAACGATAGACTTGGATTGTTGCCAGAAACTTTCCATTTGATCGAGTTGTTGCTGGTTCATTGGGTGGCCGCCGGACTTCATCTGTTCAAGCACGTAATCGAAGCGGCGTATAAATTTTTGATTGGTGTCGCGCAAGGCTATTTCGGCGTTCACCCGGGCATGACGGGCGATATTCATGCACACAAACAATACATCTCCCAGTTCATCGCTGATCTCAGACTGGTTCCCAGTTTCGATCGCGCGTTTTAATTCACCGACCTCTTCTTCGAGTTTTTCGACGACCGATTGAATATGCGGCCAGTCAAATCCGAACTCGGCTGCCTCGCGTTGTAAACGTTCAGCGCGGTTGAGTGCCGATAGTGCAGCAGAACACCGGCCAAATCCGAATTGAGCCGAAGCTGACTTGTTCCTGGCTGACTTTTCCTGTTTTTTTAAAACTTGCCATTGCTCATTCAGCGCCGCGTCGTCTAATTTCAAGCTGCCGTTGGCCTCGAACACATGCGGATGGCGATGTATCATCTTGTTGACGATACCTTCCACCACATCGCCGAAATCAAAACAACCCCTTTCTTTGGCGATACGTGCGTGAAACACGATATTGAAGAGCAAATCTCCCAGCTCTTCTTTCAAGTCTTCCATATCGTCGCGCTCGATCGCATCGAGCGTTTCATGAGTTTCTTCCAGCGTATAGGGTGCGATCGACCTGTTGTCCTGCCTGATGTCCCAGGGGCAGCCGTTTTGCGGGTCACGCAAAGCCTTCATCACGTCGAGTAGATTGTCGATATTCATCTAATGCCTTTATTATATTGCCAGCGTGTCGATTTACACTGGATAATACGAGGCTCGTAATCCAGCCAGGCCAAATGGCGATCCATGTAGTGAGCTACCATTCGATTAAACATAATAATGAGCGACAGAACTAAACAAATGACTGACTGGCTGGATGCCCTCGGATACCGGGATTATACCCTAAGCCCGGCCTCGGAAGATGCCAGTTTCCGCACTTACCATCGGTTACAGTGCGGTGAAAATTCCTGGATCGTGATGGATGCACCGCCGGATAAGGAACACAGCGGTCAATTCATTAAGATTGCCAGGAAACTGCGCCAGGCAAATCTCAGTGCGCCCGAGGTGATCGAAACGAATCTGCCGCAGGGTTTTCTGATATTGACCGATTTTGGCCAAATGTCCTATCTTTCGGTGCTAGACGCCAAAAGTGAAGGTCCTCTCTATGCGGATGCTTTGTCGGCACTACTACAGATGCAGACCAATATCGACAGCGACGATTTGCCAGACTACGATGAACCTCTGTTGATGCAGGAAATGGAATTGTTTCGCCACTGGTTCCTGGGTGAATTACTCGGCATCGAATTGAGCGAGGCACAAGCGGAGCAATGGGGCTCGATCAAGCGGCTGCTGGTAAAAAATGCGCTGGAGCAACCCCAGGTATTTGTGCACCGTGATTACCATTCGCGCAACTTGATGAAAATAGAACAGGGCAATCCGGGCATACTCGATTTTCAGGATGCGGTTAAGGGACCCGTCACCTACGATCTGGTGTCGCTGCTACGCGATTGCTACATCGACTGGCCTGCAGTTCGAGTCGACCAGCTCGCGCTGGATTATTACGAGTTTGCCAAAGTCAATGACCTGGTCGACGTGAAGCCAGCCAAATTTTTACGCTGGTTCAACCTGATGGGAATACAACGTCACTTAAAGGCGATTGGCATCTTTTCACGCCTGAAAATCCGCGATCGCAAAAAAGCTTTTCTGAAAGATATTCCGCGCACACTCGATTATGTGCGGCAGATCAGTGCGGAGGAAATGAACATGGTCGGACTCTATGCACTCATCACCGATCTCGGGCTTAGTTTCCGCGTGAAATCGCTGTTATGACCCATTGCGCGATGATCCTCGCAGCGGGTCGCGGAGAGCGCCTCAGACCCCATACCGATAGCTGCCCGAAGCCGTTACTGGAAATCAACGGTAAGCCGTTGATCTTCTATCACCTGGAATCGCTGGCCCTGGCCGGTATCAGCAAGGTGGTGGTCAATCTAAGCTGGCTCGCAGAGCAGATAGAAGCCGCGGTCGGCGATGGCAGTCAATTTGGGCTAAAGGTCATTTATAGCCGCGAAGCAGAGGCGCTCGAAGTCGCGGGTGGTATCGTTCAGGCACTGGAATTGCTGGAGGAACGATTTCTTGTCGTCAATGCAGATATCTATACCGACTATGCGTTTGAAAAACTGCGCTCGGTTAGCTCAAAGGCGCACCTGGTGCTGGTGGATAATCCAGATCATCATCCGCGGGGGGATTTTGCCCTGAATCATGGGCTTTTGAGCAATGCCTCCAACCATCGCCTGACCTTCTCCGGCATAGCTGCCTATCACAGGTCTTTTTTCGAGTGTCATGCACCGGGTAGACGGACGCTGGCACCGCTATTGCGCGATGCCGCAGACAAGGGGCTCGTGAGTGCCGAATTGTTTGCAGGGAAATGGGTGGATGTTGGAACAGTGGAACGGTGGCAGTCGATTTGAGTGCGGGCGGTCGAATTTATTCGACCAATAATTATCGATACCCCAAACTCAAGCCTTAACCTCAGTTTTATTATTCTTTTTTAGCCGGCTTCGCAATTGCCCGGCTGCTTCGAGTATCGGGTAGGCTACAGCGGTCAAATGCGAGTTGATGCGTTTCAGGTCACGGATCACATCGAGTTGCATCGCACTCAGGCGAGAGTCGTAGGTGACGTCTTCACGCAACTTGACCAGGTGGTTAACCACCGCCTGTTTTTCAAGCTTGATGAACTTGTACTTTTTCGCCAGTAACTGTCGCGCCATGCCGATATCGCCAGAGGTGAAAACACTGAGGGACAGGTGAAAACTGAGTAGCACAGGCTGATAGAGACTGTTGATATCTTCACGGTCGTGAAGTGACATCCTGGCACGGCTAACGAGTTTTTTGCGTAATATATTGTCGATCATATCCACCGAAATGATGTCGCCAATATGCTCCAGGTTGGTGACGAAACTCATAATTTCGGCACAACGCTTACTTTCTTTATCACCCAGCGACTCACGGCTCAAATTGGTCAGGTATAGCTTGACTTCATCGTAAAACTGGTTCGCAACCTGATCCATCTTGCGCGTATTCTTGGCCAACTCGACATCGTTTTTCTTTAGCGCGATAAAGGTATTTCGAAACATTTTCTCGACTACTTCGCCCATACGCAACACTTCGCGTTCTGCATTGACGAGCGCCACCAGTGGGGTTTCGAACGCCGATTTGTCAAGATGCATCGGCCCGACCGCGTCTGGATCCTCTTCGCTTTCGGGTAGCAGGCGCATGGTCAAGGCGGCCATTCGATCGATCAGGGGTAGAAACATCAACGCCAGCGCAATATTAAATAACATGTGAAAATTGGCTATCTGACGAGCGTTGCTGACGTCGAACTGGGTCAGCCAGTCGCTGATTATGCCTAGCATCGGTAGCGCGATTAATACGCCGCAGACGCGGAAAATCAAATTCCCGAGCGGAGGTTGTCGCGCCGCGCTACTCGCTCGAAGGGTGGCAACAAATGGCGGGATCGCGCCGCCTATATTGGCGCCCAGTACAAACGCGAACGCGACTGTAATGTGCATTACCCCGGTGCTCGCAAGAGTAATAATGAGCAATACGGTGGCCAGGCTGGAGTGCGCCAGCCAGGCAATAATCGCGGCGAAGATTACCGCCAGCACCAGGTCGTTGCCCAGTGCCGCGAAGATACCCTGGATTATTTCGGATTCGCGCATTGGCATCGATGCGCCGAGGATCAGTTTCAGGGCTAGCAGCATCATCCCGATACCCAGTACCAGGCGGCCTATATCGCGTGTGCGCCCGCCGTCGGAGTAGGTAAACATCGCCACGCCCACGGCGATCAGGAACGGTGACAACGCCGACAGGTCGAAGGTTAGAATTTGCGTCACCAGGGTGGTGCCTACATCGGCACCGAGTAGCACCGCGAGCGCAGGAGCCGTGTTGATAATTCCCTGGCCGCTAAAGGAAGAAGTCAGTAACGCGGTCGCGCTGCTGCTTTGAAGTAAAACCGTGACCCCGAGCCCGGTGAAAAAAGCCTTGAATCGATTAGACAAACTGGCGCCGAGCGCGCTACGGACTTCGCTACCCCAGGCATCGTTGATGCCGATACGCACCATGCGCAAGCCCCATAACAGCAATGCAACCCCACCAATTAGATTAATGAGTATCGTGGTGCCGTTAATGTTATAGACTCCTGAAAAATGTGAAGAGTAGGATCAGGCGAGGCTTGATATTGCAACTACTGAAGCAGTAAATCTTAGCAGAATGCGCGCTGTAGCACTAGCTCGAATGTTTCACCTGTAGAGAACAAATAAACTGTCCGGTCTTGTAGCAAATGATCTGTCCGGTTTTCATAGGCCACCGAGGAGGTGACTTATGAGGCGGTCGGAATGGCTACAGGAGACAAGACAAATGAGGTTTCAAGAGGCATATGGGGGTTGGACGGAGAGCCGCCTGACACAAGAGGAGGCAGCGCAATTGCTGGGGGTATGTGCGCGAACCTTTCGGCGTTACATAGATCGTTATGAGGACGAGGGTTTGGATGGACTGCTTGACAAGCGCCTGTCACAGATTTCGCATCGCCGTGCACCGGTCGATGAAGTACTACGCCTGGTGGATCGCTATCGGAGCCGACACGACGACTGGAACGTCAAGCACTACTACGCCTGGTACAAGCGCGACGGTGGTAGTCGCAGCTATACCTGGGTGAAAAATACATTACAGGTTGCAGGTGCGGTAAAGAAAGCGGCCAAACGGGGTGTCCACCGCAAGCGCCGAGACCGTACGCCCTGGCCGGGGATGATGCTGCACCAGGACGGTAGCGATCATGAGTGGATTCCTGGTCAACGCTGGGATCTGATCGTGACGATGGACGATGCAACCAATGAGCATTACTCGATGTTTTTTTGTGAAGAAGAAGGCACGCAGAGCAGCTTTCAAGGGGTTCGGGAGGTGATCGAACAGCGAGGGCTGTTTTGTTCGTTCTATACTGACCGAGGCAGCCATTATTGGCACACCCCTGAAGCGGGCGGGAAGGTTGACAAGCGTAATCCAACGCAGTTTGGGCGTGCTATGGGACAACTCGGGATTGAGATGATCGCGGCCTATTCGCCCGAAGCCCGAGGCCGTTCTGAGCGTGCTTTTCGCACCCACCAGGGCAGACTACCCAAGGAACTAGCGGCAGCCGGTATCAGTGACATGATTGCAGCTAATCGCTACCTGGCCAGGACTTATCTGCCACAATACAACGAGGAGTTCCAACAGTCGGCACTGGAAGAGGGTTCGGCATTCGTAGCTTGCCAGGATCTGAGCGTGCTTGAGGACATCCTGTGCGAGCATTATCAGCGAGTCGTTGGCAAGGACAACTGTGTACGCTTCGAAGGACTGGTGTTGCAGATACCCGCTGACCGCCACCGTTACCATTACGTTAAGACAAAGGTGAAGGTGTTGCGCCACACCGACGGCACGCTATCAATACAACATGGTCCTCGGGTGTTGGCAAAGTATGACGCTCAAGGGGAGCAATTAGCAGATGAAATACGGGTCGCTGCGTAATGTCCACCGCACAATCCGCGTTTAGAAGGCCCTTAACGGGCTACGCCCTCCGGGGCCTTCTAAACAAACAGGCAATAGTGGACAATTAATTTGCTACAGAACCGGACATTTCTATTTGTTGCTAACACTACTTAGCCCACTCACCGACACCACAAGCATCTGTTTACATATATTCGTAGCCTTCCGGGGATTTAGTGGCAGGGAAGCCAGCCATTTTTAACCGCACACCGCCCCCTGCTCGCGGCTCTATTCGTGGGCACCGTTATTCACACTTTCTTCTTTATTAATCAAATAGTCGCTATGGGTGATTTCTACCTTTATTCACAAGGGGTCCAGGGTCGAAAGTCACCCTGTTTTTGGTATTGGACAACTCTTCGGTATTATTTTTCTCGCTAATATGCAGTTGGGTTACTTCACGCCACCCGTGGGCATGAATTTGTTCATTGGAGCTATCGCTTCAACAAACCGGTCATGACACTTTACCGGGCAACCATTCCTTTCTTCCTGATCCTGTTGGTCGCAGTCTTGATCATCACTTACTGGCCCGCCCTCAGTCTGGCCCTGATCGGCGGCTAAAAGAGACCGCTACGCCTGCGCAGCCAATCAAATTTATCGGCTGTTCTTTATGGTTGATATGCCCGCTATCGAGATTCAAGTTACAGCACGTCAATTTTGTGGCATGATCGCGTCCGGTGACCCGGGTTTTTAGCATCATCTATGAAATACATCGCTCTTGTAATCCTGCTGTTTTCTATCATGACCGGCTGCGCTACCGGCTCTGGAAAGCTAGACCCCTACGTTCAGAAACTACTGTGGCTGGACGCCGCTGACCCACAAACCGATGCGCAACAGGCGATCAAGAAAGCTGATTTTCGTTTGCTCGGCCTGGCAACCCGCAGCGTGCATATTCCTGGAATAGCCAAAGAAGAAACCCTGAAGTACGAGCTGAGATGCGGCATACAGCTCATCGATGGCATTTCTGACGTGGTGCGCAGCGACGAGCACCTTCGGCTGATGCAAAAAGCGCGTAGTTACGCACTCAAGTACAACGCGATTATCAAGTTACACTGCAAGCCTTAAGCACTCAGCGTCATTCCGGACGCAGCGCAGCGCAGATCCGGAATCTTGTTGAGTGAAGCCGCTTTAACGAAACCCCGCATAGCAGGCTAGACAGGAAAATCAGCCAAAGGTAATCGAATATACTGCTACCTGTGCCGATGCTGGCAAAATTACCACCTCCACCGACTGGGCCGGCCCCGGCGTTACAGGCACCAGCGCTCGCAGCAGATACTAATCCAAGATCATTGAAAAATGTCGTATTACCGGTGGTAGCAAAGTCCCCAGCCCCACCACCCCCTGTATTTTGAATAACCAGGTCGGCATCAGAAATATCGTAAAATATATTGTCACTGCAACTCACCCGGAATCGCGCCTTTGAAGCCGAGTTATCGTTAAGTAATAGCGATACTGACTGGTTTCCATTATTGGCGACATTCGTTAACAGTGAAGTCACTGCATAGGTACTGTAGTCGTTTGAAAAAGTAAGCAGATCAATATCGACATTTGCGCAGTTGACCGGCGCATTATCGGTATTGGCGACATCCCAGGTTATGGGGATGCCACCGGAATTTACAAAAATTGTCGTAGTGGTGGTTTGCGAGGTGATCTTGAAGGGACCTGAACTGGAATCGACGGTTAGTTTCAGATCGTCGGTATCCTGCCCGCTTTTGCCGTCGCGCACGGTCAAGCGAAAATTCAGGTCTCGAGCAGTACAGGGCAAGGCCTCGCTCAGATCGAAAGGTCCATCGACTACCTGGGTTCCCAAAGCGGGAAAATCGCGATCCCCGCCTGGTTGCGGTACATAGGTTCTAAATAATGCATTGTCACCCAGATCGTCACCCAGGGTGGCCGATGAAGTCTCGGTACCGGCGTCTATCTGGTCCCACTGGTAACTGAGTGTATCTCCGGCGTCTGCATCGGTGCCATTGCCTTGCAACAGAAATGGAGTACTAATCGGGATGACCCGATCCACCCCTGCATTGGCAATGGGTTCATTGAGGTTGCCGGCAGAGACTAGCGCTGAGGGACAATTTCCGCTAGCAGAGACGAAGCTATCGATTTGTTCGATCGACTTGGAGTGGAAAGTCGCGTCACTATGGGGTTGAATATTCTCGGCACCGCATATCCCCGCGTAGGCCATGACGGTTGAACCACTACCCGGTTCGAATGCATTTAAGGCGATGCGATTAATACCAAAACAATTTGACGTCGTGCCATTGAAGGTATGTTCGGCTCCGAACTGATGACCAATTTCGTGGGCTACGAAATCTATGTAAAAAACATCGCCAACAGGATCTGGTAATCCTGTCACTCCCTGTGCTTTGAGGGAAGCATCGCAGACCGACGCAAGCCTGGCGACACCCCCGCCACCGGTGCTAAATACGTGGCCAATGTCGTAATCACTAACCCCGATTTTGCTTTCAATCCAGGATTTATTGTTGGCTAAAAGCTGCAGACCATCGTTATTAAATCCAGCGAGAGGACTCGTACCAGTGGTATCTATTAACAGGTCATTGTTACCGATCAGAACCAGACGAATGCCCAGATCACGCTCGTAAATCACATTGACCCGGTTAATCGCCGTGTTAATTTCAGCCAGAGCATCAGACAACTCGAAGCCAGCACCATTTGTATTTACCTTCGGCGCCAGGACATACTCTTGTGTAGCCGATACTGCCAAACGATACTCGAGTAAACTGCCCGCTATTCGATTTTCAGTCCGGTAACTTATATCTGGAGAATACAATTGATTCCCAGGTAGCTGGTTAGTACTACACTGAAAACCACTCGTTGAAGATTCGCTTCGACTCGTGCGAGAGAGGTAACGCTGCGTTGATGGATACTGCCAGTCAGGGTCGATAAATACCCGCCCCTGCGAGGTATATACCATTCCACGAAACCCTTTGGGACTCATATCGACCCGACCTGAAGCGCCAGGATCATCGATACCATAGACTTTGTAACTTTTAATCTCCGGATATTTCGCTGCAAGCTCTGCTTCCATGATCGAGGATTCAACGATGCTGAACCTGGCCAGGCTGCCGTCGGGCATGGGCAGGTTTATCGTTGCACTCTGGCCGCTCAACTCACTGGGAACGAGATTCAACAAGTCGCGCAGAGCCTGGTCATCACTGTCGAAATAACGCGTTGTCGAGGCATCAGCACTCGATTTTGCCTGCGGCGTGGCATCCTGCCATAGACTGCTTTGAGCGAACACTGGCCCGGCATACGTCAATACCAGGATGGCTATAAACCTTGATACCAGTTTTTTCATATTCGATCCTGTTACCACGGGATGACGATGAATGATTTATCCAAAGCTCTCTTAATTGTTACCTATTCAGAGCAAATTATCAGTAACAAATTTATTCCAGCTATAGGTTTATGCGGAAAAGGGATGCCTAAGCACGATGGTTTCGGCGCGATCCGGTCCGGTTGAAACAATATCGATCGGAACCCCGGATAATTCTTCGATCTTGTTCAAATAGTCGATTGCAGCGGGAGGTAACTCTTCATAGGTTTTCAGCCCATGGGTCGATTCCTGCCAGCCCGGCATTTCGATATAAACGGGTTCGCAGGCTTCAAAGTTGTCGGCACCGGCCGGGGGTGCGGTGATTTCGTGTCCATTAAAACGGTAGGCGACGGCTATTTTCAGGGTATCCAGCCCATCCAGTACATCGAGCTTGGTAATACATATCCCACTCACCGAGTTGAGCTTAAACGAGCGCTTGAGCGCGACCAGGTCGAGCCAGCCGCAGCGGCGTTTCCTTCCCGTGGTAGCACCGAATTCCTGCCCTCTTTCACCCATGTGCCGACCATTTTCGTCCTCCAGTTCGGTGGGAAAAGGGCCCGCACCGACGCGTGTGGTATAAGCCTTGACGATGCCGAGTATATACTCAAGGTCCCTCGGGCCAACCCCCGATCCCGAGGCAGCGCCTCCAGCGGTGGTGGTTGACGAGGTGACAAAGGGATAGGTGCCATGATCGATATCGAGCAACGCACCCTGTGCGCCCTCAAACATGATAGGTTCGCCCTTTGCCCTTAATTCGTGCAACAGGGCCGGAACATCTCCGACCAGATCACGCAGCGCATCGGCCTGTTGCAGGGCCTGGTCGAGAGTCTGCTGGTAGTCGACCGGGTCGGCCTTGAAATAATTCACCAGTATGAAATTGTGGTACTCGAGTACTTCTCGTAGGCGTTTGGCGAAAAGTTCGGCGTCGAGCAATTCGCCGAAACGAATACCGCGTCGGGCAACCTTATCTTCATAGCAGGGACCGATGCCCCGCCCAGTAGTGCCGATCGCATATTCGCCACGTGCGGCTTCGCGCGCCAGGTCGAGCGCGATATGGCAGGGTAAAATCAACGGGCAGGATTCGCTGATGACAATGCGTTCACGCGCGGGTATGCCGCTGGCTTCGAGTTGGCTAATTTCTTTTAACAGGGCTTCGGGCGACAGTACCACGCCATTGCCGATCAGACATTGCACCTGATCGTGCAGGACTCCGGATGGGATCAGGTGCAGTACGGTTTTCTTGCCGTCGATTACGAGCGTGTGCCCGGCATTGTGCCCACCCTGAAAACGTACTACAGCCCGGGCCCGATCAGTCAGCAGGTCTACGATCTTCCCCTTGCCTTCGTCTCCCCATTGCGTACCAATTACAACAACTGATTTTGCCATCTAAACCCTATACCTCCCGGACCACCCAGGCACCCGATTGATTTTCGAGTATACGGTCGCAGTGCTGATCCGCGGGCTCTAGCGCCCCATCGGTGAGATCGACCACCACGCGCTGGTTTTCTGCCCGTAAGGCCCTGATTAGCTTTTCCAGCTCGGGGTCATCGCTATTGGGCGCAAGGATTCCGACAGCTTGCTGGCCTGACGTGGAGGAAAGCTGGTACAGGTTCAGCAAATCGGCGGAGAAGCCAGTGGCAGCTCTGGCATTGCCAAATACACTACCGACATCGTCGTAGCGACCACCACGCGCTATTTCCTTGCCCTGACCCGGCAAAAATGCGGCAAAAACCAGGCCGGTATGGTAACTGTAACCGCGCAGTTCGGAGAGATCGCAATGGATCAGGGTGTCCGGATATTTCGCCTGAACAGCCTCCACCACTGCCTGCATGTGATCGAGCGATTGCAGCAGCTCGTCGCCACTATCGGCATAAAACCCACGCGCATCATCGATAATGGAACTATCACCGTTGAGTAAGGCCAGTTGGTAAATCTGCGAACCTAACTGCTCGTCCAGAGGCAATTGTTGCAGGTATTGCTCCAGATCAGGCATCGATTTTCGCTGCAACATATCGAACAGGTTGTTTTCCTGATCGCTATCAAGGCGGGTATTACGAACCAGGCTACGAAATATGCCCACATGGCCTAAGTCGATCGAGATGGTTTGCAGCGATGCGCTATGCAGGGTTTCTATCATCAGGCTAACGACTTCCACATCGGCTGCGATCGTGTCGTTGCCGAAAATTTCGGCGCCTATCTGCAAGGGGGTACGACTCGAAGTAATGCCCTCGCCCCGTGCATGCAGCAAATGCCCACAGTAGCACAGCCGGGTTACCCGGTGTCCTCGTTGATCGTCAGCGAGTAAATGCGCATCGATACGTGCAACCTGGGGGGTCATATCGGAGCGAACGCCCATTTGCTTTCCCGTTTGCTGATCGACCAGGGCAAAGGTTTTGGTATCGAGTGAATGGGCAGTTCCGGTCAACAGCGAATCCATATACTCGATCATCGCAGGCATGACCAGGTCATAGCCCCATGAATGGTATATGCGCAGGATTCTTCTGCGCAGCAACTCTACGGCTAGCGCATCGGGTGGCAGGGTTTCCTGCACACCGTCGGGGAGTAACCAGCGATTATTGCGGGTATCCGGCATGGGTGCTATCAACCTCGTACCAGGTAAAGGCTCACGACCCCGACGACCACCAGCCCGAAGCCGATGTACCTCAAGGTGGAATCCGGCATGGTAATCAATTGCTGCATCGTACTCTTATAACCCTTAGGGCTGATAAAAGGGATAACGCCTTCGATTACCAGTACCAGCGCCAGTGCTGAAAGCAGGTCAACCCAGTTCATATTGATCTCGCAAAAAAACGGGCGCCATTATAAACGCCCGTTCCAGACCATTACTATTCACTTGTCTAGTTGTTTATTTTGACTTGGAATCCTTAAAAAACTTGAAAAAGTCGGAATCAGGGCTCAATACGATCAGATCCTGATTGTTTCCGAAGGCGTTTTCATAAGCCCTCAAGCTACGAGTAAAGGAATAAAAGTCCTTGTCCTGGTTGTATGAGTCTGCGTAGGTCTTGGCCGCGAGTGCGTCACCCTGGCCTCGAATTTCTTCTGACTTTCGATAGGCTTCGGCAAGAATTTCCTCACGTTGGCGATCGGCGTTGGCCCTGATCTGCTTGGCCTGCTCTTCACCGCGCGACCGAAACTTCTTGGCCACAGTCTGGCGTTCGGTGGCCATGCGCCGATAAACGTTGACACTTACATTTTCCGGCAATTCCACTTTCTTGACGCGCACGTCGATCAATTCGATCCCCAGATCCCTGATTTTCACCCCGGCGTTATCGGTGACGACCTGCATGATCATCGCGCGTTCACCCGAGATAACTTCGCGCATGGTTTTGGCGCCAATTTGACTCTTCAATTCATCGTTGATGATAGAAGCCATGCGTGCGATCGCACGTCTTTCGTCACCACCGGTCGAGGTGTAGTAAGTCTTGGGGTCTGAAATACGCCACTTGACGAAAGAGTCGACGATGACGTTTTTCTTTTCGCTGGTTAAGAATCGCTCAGACGGCGTGTCCAGGGTCAAAATTCGGCTATCGAATTTGAGCACATTGTTGATGATCGGAATTTGAAAATACAATCCAGGTTTGAAGTCTGACTCGACAATTTCACCCAGCTTGAACTTTATCGCAAGCTCCTTCTCATGCACGATAAAGGCCGACATCCAGACCACGACTGTAACGATAATCAGCAGCACGAAACCAAATCTAATATTACTCATTGCCGTATCTCCCTGGTTCTGGAACGCGAAGTACTGCGTCGAAATTCATCGAATAAAGATCGTTGTGTGACATCATCCAACTGCCCGCCTTGGCTGGAGTTGGTACCGAGTCGACCGCGCGAGAGCAATTGATCGAGCGGTAAAAACAGCAGGTTGCTACCATTATCGATATCGATCAGTACCTTGGGCGTGCTAGACATGACCAATTCCAGCGTGTCTATGTACAGGCGCTCACGAGTAACTTCGGGAGCCCGCTGATACTCGGCCAGTAATTGATCGAAGCGACTGGTTTCACCCTGGGCAGATTTCACTACCCGGGTCTTATAGGCCGCGGCCTGTTCCAGCAAGGCTTGCGCATCGCCTCGCGCTTTCGGCACGATATCGTTACGGTAAGCATTGGCTTCGTTGATGATGCGCTGTTCATCCTCGCGCGCCTTGATCGCGTCTTCGAAGGCCTCCTGAACTTCTTCCGGGGGTTGAGCCTCACCCATGTTAACAGTCACCACGTTGAGTCCGGTTTGATAAGAGTCGAGAATCTGTTGCATGATTGCCTTGGTGTCGCTACCGATCACGGCTCGACCCTCGGTAATAATTAAATCCATCTTATTGTTGCCTACGACTTCGCGAATTGCGGTTTCTGCCGCCTGTTCGAGGGTAACGTCCGGATCTCTAATTTCGAAGGCATATTTCTGTGCATCCTTGATGTTGTACTGTACTTCGAGACTCATGACGACGATGTTTTCGTCGCTGGTCAACATTTTGGAATCCTTACGGGTAGTTCGGATATTGGCGACGTCAACCAGTTCGACATCTTCGATCGGCCAGGGAATATGCCAGTGTGGGCCCGACTGAGTTACAATGGTCCTGGCGCCAAAACGAGTTTCGACCCCACGCCAGCCTTCGTCTACGATATAGATACCAGTCAAAAGCCAAACGATCCCCAGTGCGATTGCGGCAAAACCGACAATACCGGAGATATTGCCAGGAATCTTGGGGCCTTTGCCCTTTCCGCCGCCGCCGAGCAGGCCACCAAACTTGTCTTTGACATTTTTTAACAATTCATCCAGATCGGGCGGGCCCTGGTTATGCCTTTGCCCCCATGGATCTTTGTCTTTTCCCGGTTCATTCCAGGGCATAGTTTTCTCCGATAATTGAGTTTAAATACAAAATCGCCTAACACTTTCAAAACACTTTCAACGAGTGCGGATTGTAAAGGTTATTATGCGACTCCTGCAAGCGAATCAGCCCGAATTATCAGGCGTTCGCTGCTGAGCTGGAATCTTCGGTACAATTGTCCTAGAAGTGAGGGTGAGATACGAAGTTTCAAGTCGATATCGCCGTTGCTCTGGTAAGTTTCGCTATCAATTGCACCCTGGTTGAATAAAAACGCGCGTATTTGCCCTTCGTCGGCCTTTAACATGAGGCTGCAATACTGTTTCTGCTCGCTAAATCTCTTACGCAATACTTCGTACAGTTGATCGAACCCTTCCCGACTGATCGCAGACAACCAGACCCGCCAGGATTGTCCCTGTTCGTCAACATCGATGCGCGGTTTATAACCCGGCAGGTCGATCTTGTTATAAACCATAATTTGCGGTACCTGCGCGGCTCCGATTTCTTCCAGCACTTTGTTCACCGCCTCTATTTTTTCGTGCCGGTTCTCATCGGCGCAGTCTACCAGGTGAAGGATCAGGTCAGCCTCGTGGATTTCGAGCAGCGTGGCGCGAAAGGCGGCCACCAGATCGTGCGGCAAATGACGGATAAATCCGACAGTATCCGCCAAAATAACCGACAGTTGATCATCGATTTCCAGTTTTCGTAAAGTCAGATCGAGCGTCGCAAAAAGCTGATCGGCCACGAAAGCAGAAGACTCGGTGAGTGCATTGAACAGGGTTGACTTGCCAGCATTGGTGTATCCAACCAGCGACACCGTCGGAATTTCAGCTTTCTTGCGAGCCTGACGACTCTGTTCACGCTGCCTCGATACCTTGGTCAGTCGATTATTCAGGTACTTGATGCGCTTGCCCAGTAATCGGCGATCGGTTTCGAGTTGCGTTTCGCCCGGTCCGCGTAAACCGATGCCTCCTTTTTGTCGTTCCAGATGGGTCCAGCCTCGCACCAGCCGGGTAGCAAGGTGTTTGAGCTGGGCCAGTTCGACCTGGAGTTTGCCCTCGAATGACTGGGCTCGTTGCGCAAAAATATCCAGAATCAGGCCGGTCCGGTCCAGCACACGGCATTGCAATTGACGCTCCAGGTTGCGCTCTTGCGAAGGCGAAAGCGAGTGGTTGAATAACACAACTTCGATTTCATGCATTTTCACCAGTTCGGCAATTGCTTCAAGCTTGCCTTTTCCGATGAAAGATCTTGCTGAGGGTTGCGTGCGGCTGCTCACTACAATATCGACAACGGTGACATCAGCCGACCGGGCCAGTTCGATAAATTCGGCCTGATCATCCTGGTCAGGCCGATGCGGAAAGTTTACGTGTACCAGGAGTGCTCGTTCGCCACCACGCGGCCGTTCAAATTCGAACAACGATACCTCCTGAGGGTATTTTATTGATTACCCTCTCCCTCTTCAACGGGCAGATCAATAGTCACATTTCTGGCCGGTACCACCGTTGAAATAGCGTGCTTGTATACCATCTGGCTCACATTATTTTTTAGCAGCACAACAAACTGGTCAAACGATTCGATCTGCCCCTGTAATTTGATTCCATTAACCAGAAATATTGATACTGGAATATGCTCTCTTCTTAACGCGTTCAGGTAAGGTTCCTGTAACATTTGTCCTTTCGACATATTTGTTCTCCTTAAAATTATTATTTTGGGCTGCCCCGGACATTCATTCCTGTTTGTTCAGAGCGAGGAAACCGATCGATCTGGTCTCCATATATTATTATAAAACAATGACTTATAGTCATCCCTATTGGTCAGATATCTTGTTACCGAACATATCCCCCGTTCGAATTCAAGCGTTTGACCCATTACTTCCGAGTGTATCGCATCACTCCCCTTCCAGGGTATCACGACGCGCCAGTCATGCACCCGGAAATACTTCATCAAGCAATTTGAATATAGCATCTTTCCTGTAATCCAGGCAATCAAAGGCATGACTTTGTGGCTGCTTGCGCAACCAGGTTAACTGGCGCTTTGCCAATTGCCGGGTGGCTACGATTGCCTTGTGGATCATTTGCTCGCGATTCAAACTACCATCGAGAAACTGCCACACCTGGCGGTAACCAACACAGCGCATCGAAGGTAGCGCAAGATTCAACCCCGATCGTTGTTTAAGACCCTCAACTTCGGCAATAATTCCCTGCTCCAGCATTTGCATGAAGCGTTGTTCTACACGCCGGTGTAATTGCGCCCGATCCTGCGCATTCAGGATAAGCTTGAGGGCATCCCATTGGAACCCCTGAACCGGTTTCTGTTGCAGCACAGACATGGGTTGCCCACTGATCTCGTATACTTCGAGCGCGCGCTGGATGCGTTGCGAATCACCGGGTTTGATCCTTCCAGCACTGCCCGGGTCAATACTGGCGAGTTTTTCATGCATCGCGGCCCAACCTGTCCGGCCTGCTTCGGCATCGAGCCGGGCGCGAATAAGCGCGTCAGCCTGCGGTAATTTGTTCAAACCGTTTTCGAGTGCGTGGTAATACATCATGGTACCACCCACCAACAACGGTATATTGCCTCGTCGAACGATTTGCCGGATCAAATGCGTTGCCTCGGTGACGAAATTCCACGCCGAGTATTGTTGCTCCGGTTCGATAATATCGATCAGAAAATGAGGTGCTTCAGCCAGCACGCCGGCATCCGGCTTTGCGGTACCTATATCCATACCCCGGTAGATCAATGCGGAATCGACGCTGATGATTTCGACCGGAAAACGCTGTGCGATTTCCACCGCAAGGTCGGTTTTGCCGGTCGCAGTAGCGCCCATCAGGAGTATCACTTGCGGCAACTGCGCCTTATTGACCACGCTTGAAGAACTTGTCCAGTTGGTCGAGGCTTAATTGCTTCCAGGTAGGTCGGCCGTGGTTACACTGTCCACTGCGTTCGGTTTGTTCGATATCTCGCAATAACGCGTTCATTTCGTCAATCGACAAAAGCCGATTGGCACGAACCGAGGCATGACAGGCCATGGTTCCAAGCAATTCGTTTTCATGCTGCTGAATTCGCTCCGAATGACCGTATTCGAGTAAATCGGCGAGCACATCCCGGATCAACTGTTCGGTATCTGAATTCTTCAGCAGGGCCGGTATCGCCTTGACCCGAATTTGCTCCAGGCTGAGTCGATCGACATCGAATCCCAGGTGGTTAAACAGTGTCTGGTTTTCTTCCACCAGGTCGGCTTCGGCGCGGCTCACATTGAGCGACATGGGAACCAGTAGCGGTTGCCTGATCACATCTTCGTGGGCCGCATTTTGTTTCATGCGTTCATAAACAATTCTTTCGTGCGCGGCATGCATGTCGACGACAATCAGGCCAGCTGTATTTTCAGCGAGAATATAAACACCCTTGAGCTGTGCGATCGCGTAACCCAGCGGTGGCACCTGTTGCTCCAGTTGCGCGGTATCCAGTGCCGCGTCATCGCTCTGCAGCAAAGAAACATAGGCCGCGGTCTGTTCGCTAACCTTGGCCGTAGAAGTGGGGTAAGGGGCATGCCGGTGAAATCCGATACCCGCCTGTTGAGGCCTGACTGGCTGTGCTGCTATACCCGCCTGGTGCAGCGCAAACGCCGGCGATTCGACCTGATGTTCGGGTTGTACACCGGCCAGCGCCTGATGCAGGCTGCGATAAAGGAAATCGTGTAGCAGACGTGAGTTACGGAATCTTACTTCGTGTTTTTGCGGGTGTACATTAACATCGAGCTGGCGGGTATCCATATCGAGCGATAATACGAAGGCAGGGTGTCGACCGTGAAACATCACATCCTGATAGGCCTGACGTACCGCATGGCTAACCGTCTTGTCCCGGATATTTCTCTGGTTCACAAAAAAATACTGCATGTCTGCCTGACTCCGATTAAACGTCGGCAAAGCTATCCAGCCCGATAAACGGTGACCCTCGGTTTCGGCATCGATTTCAAGCAGGCTTTGTGCGAAGGACTTTCCACACAGGCTCGACAGGCGCTGAAGGATCTCGTCGGTGTCCTGTGCGGCGCGTAGCTGGTAGACTAATTTTTGGTTATGGATCAGCTTGAACCCGACTTTCGGGTGGCTCAGCGCCAGCGTCTTGAACAGCGACTCGATATGCCTGTATTCGGTTTGTTCGGTGCGCAGGAACTTCTTACGCGCCGGCACATTGTAAAACAGTTCGCATACCTCCACGACCGTGCCTGGCGACGATGGATGCGGTACCGGATCCTGTTCCCCTCGTGCTGTTATTTTCCAGCCATGCTCGGCATCTTTCTCGCGCGAGCTCAGGCTCAGTCGAGACACCGATGCGATACTCGGCAGGGCTTCACCACGGAAACCAAGCGTGGATATTTTCTCCAGGTCATCCAGCTCGCGCAGCTTGCTGGTTGCGTGCCGCGCAATCGCGATCGACAATTCGTCCTGACCGATGCCGCAGCCATCGTCACTCACCCGTATCAGCCGCGTACCGCCGGATTCAATTTCGACCACGATCGACTCGGCACCCGCATCGAGGCTGTTTTCCACCAGTTCTTTTACTACCGATGATGGTCGTTCAACCACCTCGCCCGCAGCGATCTGGTTTACCAGCAGGGAAGATAAGGTCTGGATTCGGGGCAAGGTAAAACCTGTCAAACGAATAAACGATTAAAAAGGGACTATAGCGCCTATCGGTTTGAAATTGTAGCCAGGAGTACTGTAGGAGTCGAAATCGCGGGTCTTTTCATCTACTTAAAGCGAGTGATCCGTTAATCAAGTCATCGGCATCGGAGCCGAATTTATCTTCCAATCCGGAATCATCGAACGGCGATCTGGGTTATCATTCCAGCATTCTCTATTTTCCGATTAACCGATGCCCAGATGAAGACTATACTGTCCCTGATTTACCCGTTGGCTGGAATCTATCTGCTGTTCCTGGGACTGCTCTACCTCATGCAGCGCACTATGTTGTACTATCCCGTCCCCGCCCCGGTCAATATTAGCGCCGAGACAATCAGCTTTGACAATGAAGGCGTAAAACTACAGGGATGGAGACTGAACCGGGGTCAACCCAGGGCGCTGGTTTACTTTGGCGGAAACGCCGAAACAATCACCGGTAACATTTCACAATTTAAATCCCTGTTTTCAGATTACACGGTTTATCTGGTCAACTATCGAGGCTATGGTGACAGTGAAGGTAAACCAACCGAAGCAGCACTGTTTTCCGATGCACTGGCTATCTACGACCAAATCCGGCAACAGCACTCGTCGATTAGCCTGTTTGGCCGTAGTCTCGGTAGCGGTGTCGCAGTATACCTGGCAAGGCACCGACAGATCGATCAATTGATACTTCTCACCCCTTACGATAGCCTCGCCGAAGTGGCCCAGACGCATTATCCTATGTTCCCCGCCAGGTATCTGATGAAAGACCGATTCGACTCGGTTAAATATGCAGCTGAAATTACCACACCCGTTTTAATCGTAACAGCCGAATCAGACCGGGTTGTCCCAAAAAAGCATGCAGAGATTCTGCGCGATCGATTAACCAGCACGAAGGTAACTTATCGAATGATCGCAGGCGCGGGACATAATGATGTGAGCGATTTCCCCGCATACCGAGAAGCTATCGAGCGTTTCATCGAACCAGGCTACTAAATAATCTAGCCATTCCATTGATCAATCGAATTGGCGTAATATTTAAGCAGGTCCAGGCTATCCGGGTTTGCACGCAGCAGATTATCGCGTGATTCGATAAACCCACGGCCTTCGAGCATAGTCAGCGCGGCAGACAATACGCCCTCGCATGCATTGGCGGCGAGTTTGATCGGGGCTCCTTTTGCCTGCAAGTCTTCGATACGCGTTGAGGCAAGTGTTTTAAGTTCCAGTTCGCTTAGCCATTGCGACTGATTTTCCAGCACTAGCTGACTCATCAAGGCAAAGGGTAAAACCGGCACCACATCCGCAATATTTTGCATCAACTGATGACTCAGTTTTTCGACCTGCTCAAAACGACTGGATTGATCGAGCTGGCTAAAGTCGATCTTTTCCTGCTCGCAATATTGCCGCATTGACAGCGGCTTGCCAAAATTGACACTCGCGTAACCAAATCTCGACCAGCGCTTTTTTCGGCTCATTAACACGGTTTTGAAGGCAAATTTGAGCGTCGTTTTGAGCACGAACCAGAGGCTTTTTTTGCTGGCATCCGGGTCTAGTTTCCGTACCAGGCTTACATCTTCGACGACACGATCGTAATTGATACCGACTGGAACGAATACCACATCCCGATCGATATCTGGATGATAATCGCGCAGCATGTAATCGAGAAACCCCTGTTTCGGGTCTCGCAGCTTGCCGTCCCGGGTCAAACCCCCTTCGAGGAATACGGCCTGGCAAACCCCGGCGCGCGTGGCCAGATTGACGTAACGTTCGAGTACTCTACGGTACAATGGATTTTTAGAATTACGTCGCACAAAAAATGCACCCATCGATTTGATCAATGTCTGTAGAGGCCAGATTCTGGCCCATTCTCCGACTGCATACGACAGGGCTGTTTTTTCGGCCACCAGAAAGGACACCAGGATATAGTCCATATTGCTTCGATGATTCATCACGAATATGACGCTCGCATCGGCTGGGATATTTTTTAATCCATCGTTGTCGAAAAATCCAACACGTACACGGTAAAGCATGCGACCGATCGACTTGGCGAGCCAGTAACCAAAGCGAAAATACAGGTACGCATTGAACGAAGGTGTAATTTCCCTGGCGTAGCGCAGCACCCTTGCCTGTACCATTTCCTTCGATACCTTGTGTTCCAGGGCATAATCCTTAATCGCGGCAACCACCCTGTCAACAAGAGATGAGCCAGGTGCGAGTGCGCCCGTGGTGCCGGTCATATCCGCGATGCTAATGGTCTGTCGTTGGAATGATTGCCAATCCCAGACGGGTACCTTTGGGAATCCGACGACCTGAGAGAAGAGATGGCAAACCCGACTCTCGCCAAACATTTCGGACCGTTGCCGCCGACCACGACCGCCTCCGGCTCGTTGGCCGATTCGCAATTAGACGCGGAAAAGGTTCCGTTCACGACAGGCGATCCTGATCCGATGACAATCAGCGGCACCACAGGAAAGACCGCTGCGCTGTTGGCTCTTGTTGTTGCATCAGGCACGTGGGGCTGGTCACTGGTTGATCCAGACACTGGGTCGAGCGCAATCCCTGGATGGTGGTTCATTGCACTCATCGGAGCGGTGATTCTTGCAATAGTCACAGCGTTCAAGCCGCGGATCGCGAGATTCACGGGTCCGCTCTACGCGGTCACCATGGGTTCGGCCCTTGGAGTCATCAGCCACCTTTATAACGCGGCGTACAACGGCATAGTTCTCCAGGCCATCCTGGCAACATCAGCTGTGTTCATGGTGATGCTTGTGTTGTTCGTCACTGGCACCATCAAAGTGACAGATCGATTCAGGGGAGTCGTGATCGGTGCAACCGTCGGAATCTTCGTCTTCTACCTGGCGACGCTGCTGCTGTCGCTCGTCGGCATCTCGATACCACTCGTTTCAGGACCGTTCGGCATCCTTGTGTCCGTGTTCATCGTGAGCATTGCGGCGTTG
>JADFMY010000160.1 GCA_022563685.1 Pseudomonadota bacterium
TTCAAGTCCTGGGAGCAATCTGTTAGGAACTATTCTCAGGAACAGCTTCAAGACATTAAAAAAAAACGATCAGTTTGGTTGATTACAATCAAAGCCCAAAAGAGTTGAGTACCGAATCGATCCGAAAAGCTAAAAATATGTGTTTGTCATAATTAACAGGGTTCAATCTTAGTGACTGTTTTTCAGAAGATACGTCGTGAATTGCTCAAACCAATATCCCGGTTATGCGTCAAGTCGGCGAGGGTAAATTATTTTGGGCTTAATTTGAAAGTCCCATTGATACATGGTCTTGGTGCTGGTTATCTTGTTCCCGGTGATGAGTGGATGTCCAAATGCCTGTCAATTTTTTTAGCCAATAAAAAAGACGCAATTGTAGATATTGGTGCGAATATTGGTTTGTATATGGTCAAGCTGAAATCGCTGGATTCGCAAAGAGAATATTATGGCTTTGAACCGAATCCTGTGTGTAATTTCTATACGCAGGAACTCATTAGTGCCAATAGAATTTTAGCATGTACGAATGTTTCCGTTTGCATTATCGAATGTTAGAGAATTAAGACGGTTTTATGCCAAACGTACGGCAGATAAAATGGGTTCTTTGCATGATTACGCGAGGCCGGGAGAAATAAAAAGTAATTCATTCGATTTGGTTACTTTCCCAGGTGACGAATTTTTTGCTCTTTTAGACATAGATAATATTTGCGCGATGAAAATAGACGTCGAAGGCTTTGAATTAGAAGTACTGCAAGGTGTTAAGGACACACTGGTGAAGTACAGGCCCTTTGTGTTTTGTGAAATATGGCCTTTACCGGAAAAGTCAGATCCTACGGCAATCATCCCTATAAATAGTTGACCTCAGAAGTAGAATTTTCTCGTAAACTGAACGAAGGAGATTCTGCATGAAAATATCACGATATAGCGACAGCCAAATACGATACCGCATATGTAATTTTTCTAACGGAGATAATTTCATTAAAGGTTTGCGGTGTTTGACAGGAAATATCAGATGATTTTATCTTACAATGGCGTCTGTAGATATGGCAAACGTGGACTCTGTAAGGTTTTCTGTGTAACTGCCTAAGGTTAAATGTAATCCGTTAAACGGTCTTCGGATTCAAGCATAAGCCGATTCAATGCCGCTTTCCAATTTCGAAGCGGCATGGAGCATTTTTTTGAAGCCTCCTGGATGGCTAGGTAAATGACTTTTTTAGCCGCGGCGTCGGTTGGGAACACTTTCCTTTTTTTGGTTGCCTTGCGAATTACACTGTTCAATGACTCAATGGCATTGGTCGTGTAGATGGTTTTCCTGTCGCATAACAATAGTTGGGAGATTGTGGGTGTCCTCAACTACCTGCATCATAATCATTACGATAAACTTACATCAGTTGCTAGATATCTAACTCCTGACAGGGAGCCCGGTTCATTCTATATGCGAAAAATCGCCTAATTTGCCACTGGACGGCAGGTGGCGGTGAGTATCCTTAATAATCCCTTATACAAAGCTGCTTAGTTTGTTGTGGATTAATGCTGTGTCTGAAAAGCTGATTATAGGGCTTTTCAGGTCCATCAGTATAGAGTGGCTGGACGCAGCCCAGGGCTCTTGGCAGAATGTGCGTTTAAATCTCTGTACACCGTTATGACTATCCGAGTATTAGTAATTGCAGAGTACTCTGACCTGCCAGAAACCTATCAGCTCATTGGATTACACAATGCTGGTGTGAAACTCCAGGTGATTTGTCCGGACACCGCGCCGCATAAACAGCTGCTACTCGATGCAGGTATCAAGCTAACCTGGTTGAAGTTGAGAAGCCGTTTCGATTCCAAAGGCAGGATAGCCATTCAGTCGGTGTTGGACGAGGGTGAATTTGATATTGTCCATGCATTCACCAGCAAAGCCCTGCAAAATAGCTTACCGCTGGTAAAGAATACTCCTATTAAACTGATTGCTTATCGCGGTATCGAAGGCAATGTATCGGTATTTGACCCGATCTCGTGGATGACCTACCTCAACCCCCGCGTGGATAAAATTATCTGTGTCGCTAATGCCATCCGGGACTTCTTAAAAAAGCTCAAGTTTTTGTGGTGGCAATTTCCGCAAGATAAAGCCGTGACCATTTACAAGGGGCACGATCTTTCCTGGTACCAGAAACCGGCGGTTCCCCGTTCTACCTGGGGTGTGCCAGAAGAAGCCTTCTTGGTGGGCTGTATCGTGAATGAAAGACCTCGCAAGGGCCTGTCGTATTTGATTGATGCGCTGCCGGGTATTGCCAGGTTAGGAAGGGATATACACTTGCTGTTAATCGGCTCCATTAATGGAAAAAAGACACTGGCGAAAATACAGCAGAGTCCGCTGAAAAAAAGCATTCATTTAACCGGCTATCGGACCGATGCGGCCCAGGTATTGGCGGCCTGCGATGCCTGCATTTTACCGGCGGTCAAACGCGAAGGTTTGCCGAAGGCGATTATCGAAGGCATGGTGCATCGGGTCACCCCCATCGTGACCAATACCGGTGGCAGCCCCGAGTTGATAGAGCCAGGGGTTTCAGGTCTTATTATCGAGCCTGCTTCTGCCGGGGCGATCAGTGAGGCGATCGGCTACCTGGCTGGAAACCCGGTACAAAACCACGCAATGGGGATCGCCGCGCAAGCGCGTATCCAACGCGATTTTAATACGGCGGCGACCGTGGAGCAGACATTGGCGCTTTACCGTGAGTTATTGCAATCAGATCAATGACGAGCTATTTGGGGATCACTGAATCTTAGTCCCTAACTGCTGGAATACAGCCAGGTAGGTTGGGGTGACGCCCGGAACCCCAACATATTAGATTTGCATTAGTGATGTTGGGCTTCACAGGCTCAGCCCAACCTACGGGTTTATTTTTTTATTCCTAGCTGCTGGAAAACAGTTTCGGGCGAAATATTGTTAAGGCAATTATAATGGCCGAATTTGCATTGCCGCTGGAAGCAGGGTGAACAGTCTAACTCTAGCCAGTTAATGACCGCATCGTCGGTGAGTGGAGGGGTAAACAACGGACTCGACGATCCATAAATTGCGACAACTTTGGTGCCTGACGCTGCGGCCACATGCATTAATCCTGAATCATTTGCAACGGCAACGTCTGCCTGGGCGATTAAGTCAATCGCATCGGCAAGCTGCGTTTTGCCACACAAATTGCTACCTGCGCCCCCAGCCTGGTCAATAATTTGCTGCACAAAAGCACCTTCCTTTTCCGAGCCCAGCAACCAGGCCTGTGCGTCAGCCTGATCGATTCGACCGATCAATTCAGAAAAGTGTTTTGACGGCCATTGTTTGGCAGGGCCATATTCCGCGCCTGGCAACAAGGCCACGGTAAATTTATCCGTGCTAAGCCCCAACTTTGAAATACACTTTTGGGCATTTTTTGAATCGATATTTAATGCTGGCTGATAAACTCGGTACTCGTCGGAGGCTCGTTCGAGACCGAGATAGCTGAATCGTTTCACGGTTTGATCGAGCATTGTCTTGTCGAATGGGCGAATATCGTTCAACAGGCCAAAACGCATTTCGCCCCGGAAACCGGTGCGCCGCGGGATTTTTGCAAAAAACGGAACCAGCGCAGATTTAAGCGAACGCGGTATTACTATTGCCTGCGAATATTGATTACTGCGCAGCTGCTTTCCCAGCCGATAACGCTTGCCAAGCCCGGCTTCTCCATGCGTGACTTCAAGCGCATACCCCTTACGAACCTCGGGCATGCGGTCCAGAACAGGCATAGACCAGCCCGGTGCAACCACATCGATGGCATGATCCGGCAACCGATCTTTCAACAACTTGAACAGGCTTTGCGCCATCACCATGTCGCCCACCCAGGATGGACCGATCACCAGGATCGCCGGGCTTTGCGCCTGCGGCATCACTGGCCGATAGTATGTTGTCGATTTAACCAGTCCAGATATTCGGGGACAGCCTGTTCGACGGTTTTAAACGACTCGCTATAGCCTGCCGCACGTAGCTTCGACAGATCGGCCCGGGTATAGCTCTGGTATGCGCCTTTTAAGTGGTCGGGAAACGGAATGTATTCGATTTTCCCGTTATGGTGGTAGTCGATTACGGCGTTGGCCACATCGTTGAAGGTTTGGCTGCGCCCGGTGCCACAGTTGAAAATGCCACTGATCTGTGGGTTATCCCACAACCATAGATTGACCTTGATCACGTCATCGACGTAAACAAAATCACGCTCCTGGGCACCGTCCTGGTAACCGTCACAACCGGCAAACAAACGGCAACTTCCACTTTCCCTGATCTGCTTGTTGAAGTGAAAAGCCACGCTCGCCATATCGCCCTTATGCTGTTCACGGGGTCCGTATACGTTGAAGTAACGCAGTCCGGCAACCTGTGACGCGGTATCACCCAAGCGGCGCACATATTGATCGAACAGAAACTTCGAATAGGCATAAACATTGAGCGGCTTTTCGGCCTCGCGTTTTTCGGCGAATTCGCTGCTGCCGCCGTAGACCGAAGCCGATGAAGCGTAGATATATGGGGTTTTATGCTCCA
>JADFMY010000161.1 GCA_022563685.1 Pseudomonadota bacterium
ATTGCCAGATCAGCCGTACAATCGGTTAACACTTCTGGGGTATTGGTAACCGTGAGGCCCGCCGCCTTCGCGGCGTCCAGATCAATGTGATTGAAACCAACCCCGTTGCTGCCAAGAATTTTAGCCCTGATATTGTCTGCCCCCAGGACTTCAGCGTTCACCTTGTCACACACGGTGGGTAATACCGCATCGGCATTTCGCAGCGCATCCTGCAACTCGGCCACCGACATAGAGTGGTCGTCTTCATTCAATCGTGCGTCAAATTTTTCGAGCAATACCTTTTCGACTGCCTGATGCCAACGGCGCGTAACGATAACCCTGGGTTTTGCCATTCTAAAACCTCCTATTGAACTCTCCAGTCTATTATTTAAGTCGTCGCAATATGCAGCCTAGCGCAGATCTCGAAAGCTATCGGTACTCACGAGGGATTGGCGCAGTGTTCGAGTGGCAATGAATATCTCGGTGAGAAAACAGGCGAAGGCTGCACTGAGAACGATCATGCTAACGATAAACAGACTGGCAACCACTTTTGCAAAATTTATATCGATCAGGCTACCCAGAAAAAGCGCGATAATCACCAGGCATACCAACAGGGCGCTGACGGTAGCGAGGTAGATGGCCAGATTAATAAAACGACTCCGTTTTAACAAACTGGCCATCTCTTTGTCTATCGCGGCATGATGTTCCGGCAATACCTGACTGGTCCTGGCGGCCTGCAGTGATCGGGAACGATCGATGGTACGCCCCAGGCGGTTGGTCAATACCATCAGCAATCCGGAAATGCCTGCAAGCAGGAAAACCGGGGCAACCGAGATATTGATCACGTGCGCGATGGCATCGATATTCCACTGTAGTCCCTCCATCATCGAACCTCCTGTGCGTTATCTGCCAGTTCGGGGTAACCGAACAGTGAGGGTGTGCCGCCGGTATGCAAAAATACGACGTGGTCATCCGGGCCAAAACGACCAGTCCCGAGCAATTCCACCAACGCGGCGAAGGCTTTACCCGAGTAGGTGGGATCGAGAAATATTCCCTCCCGACGTGCCATTAGCAAAATCGCCTGTTCTGTGGGCTCGTTTAACAGCCCGTATCCGGGTGCCAAAAACCGGTCATTACAGTGAATATCGTCCCTGTCGATGCGGGTATCGAGACCCATTAAATCAATCACCGACTGTATTTTAGTGAACACCCGCTGCTGCTGGCTTTGCGCATCACGACGCACACAGACACCTTCTACCGGCACATTACATCCCAGGCTTCGCAAACCCAGCAAGAATCCGGCATGTGTCGCAGCGCTACCACTGGGAACGACAAAAATTCCAGGTTCGATCTTCATCGCCTGGAGTTGCGTTAAAGTTTCTTCTGCAGCCTCGACATAACCCAGAGCACCATAAGGCGTCTTCACATTAGATAGCGGGATTACGTATGGATTTTTTCCTTCAGCCTTTAATTCCCGGGCGCGGTCGATCAGGGCCTGGTCGGCGCCCTCTTCGTCTTCACCAACCGGGTAGTAATGAATTTTTGCACCCATTAGCCTGACCAGAAATGGATTGCCCGATCGATGATATTCGACCTGATCGCGTGCCACACGTTGCTCAAGTTGAACCTCTATATCCATATTCAGCTTGCGCGCTGCCGCGACTGTCATACGCACGTGGTTGGATTGCACCGCACCCGTGGTAAGCAGAGTATCCGCGCCCAGAGATTTTGCATGCCCGATATAGTATTCGAGCTGTCGGCTCTTGTTACCGCCAAATGCAAGGCCGGTACAGTCATCGCGCTTGATCCAGATATTGGTCTGGTAATCGGCACTGAGATTGTCCAGTCGTTCCAACGGGGTTGGCTTGTGACTGAGATTAACAGTCGGAAATGAATCGGTAAGCATCGGTAAATATGACCTGGTTTACAGGGCGAACGAATGTGCCGCCCAAAAAATGTACCTCTTGCTAATATACAGTTGAAAAAATCATCACGCCAGCCATCGAATCAAAACAATCCCCATACTGACCAAAATGGCAGCGATGATTCGCTGGCGCCCGAAAGGCTCGCGGAATATCAGGGTTCCGATTAAAGCTGCGAATATAACACTGGTTTCCCTGAGTGACGATACCATCGCCATCGAACCCAGCCCCATGGCAAATATGACCAGCCCGTAAGCACTCGACGACGCAAGCCCCCCGGCAACTATTTTCGCGGGTTTCTGGCGCAGGTAGGCAAACCATCCACCACGGTCAAGCAGTAATAGCGTCAGGCAAATAGGCCAGGGCTCAAGTACGAACAACCAGAGGATATAACTCAGACTATTACCCGCGGCGCGCACGCCGAGACCGTCCGTCACGGTATAAGCTGCGATCAACACCGAGGTGGCGAGCCCCCAGCGCAATGCCTGCGGCGAAATTCTGCCAAACTGACCGCCCAGCAGGGTAATGCTAATCAAACCCAAACTGATCAGGCCAACCCCGATCATCGATCCTGGGGACAGCCATTCCTGCGCAAAAATCGCCGCGCCGATTGCCACCAGCACCGGCGCCAGGCCACGGAATAACGGGTACATTTGCGACAGATCGCCGGTGCGGTAAGATTTGGCGAGGGTAAAGTAATAAATATTGTGCCAGAAAACCGAGAGCAGGATCATCGGCCAGCTTTCAGCCGATGGTAACGGCACCAGCAATAACAGGGGCAGGCAAACCAGGGCACCGATCAATTGATACGATGCGATACTGAATTCCGGCGTACCGCCGGACTTGACCATCGCGTTCCAGCTGGCATGCAAAAGAGCCGCGAAAAGAACCAGCCCGATCAGCAGCGGGGTCATCGTGTTCCCCTGTCCAGGGGAGTTCTGATCGGGTGTGTGTTGTTCAGGTTGTCAACTGTGAGGGGGTTAAAGTCGGGCTCCCATCTTCATCGCGTTTTCTACGCTTCTGCAAAAATATCACCAGGGCCAGCAGTAGCAGCGCGGGTATATAAAAAACTTCCTTATATATTCGATCGGAGTCTTTGAGAATATCGGAGATTCTGACCGGTTCATCACTATAGTAATCAAACGATGTCCCGAGGGTTCTAAAGTAAGGCGACCCAGGGAAAGGCTCCTCAATTTTTGCGAATCCATCTTCGACGACCACGGTGAGACCAGCCTTAGCGAGTCGCTCAGCCGCCTCTGCCGGTTGTCCGAGTGGCACCAGGATAGTAGTCGACTCTATTTCGCCAGTATCGAAATCGGGGCCACTGATCACCATCGTCAGTATCCCATCGGGTGTCGCCGCGCCGACCACTTCGTAAACTTTACTGGGTTCGATGCTGTCGTACGGCGGTGATACCTGATCGAGCCAGTAACCCGGCCTGAACAGGGTGAAGGCGATCAGCAGCAGCAGCGCCGATTCCCATTTCCGGTTACGCGTAAACATATACCCCTGCGTCGCCGAGGCAAACAACATCATCGCGATCACCGCAATCGCAAAAACGAATATTGCCTTCAGCGGGGAAACATTAATCAGCAGTAACTCGGTGTTGAAAATAAACATAAAGGGTAAGAGCGCGGTACGAATATCGTACATAAATCCCTGAATACCGGTCTTGATCGGATCGCCTCCAGAGATTGCAGCTGCCGCAAACGCGGCCAGACCGACCGGTGGCGTATCGTCGGCAAGAATACCGAAATAAAACACGAACATATGCACTGCGATCAACGGCACCAGCAGGCCGCTTTTTGCCCCGAGCGCGATAACCACTGGCGCCATCAGCGAAGACACGACGATATAGTTCGCCGTGGTGGGTAAACCCATGCCGAGAATCAGGCTCATGACGGCAACCAGGAACAACATCAGCATCAGGCTACCGCCTGAGAGAAATTCGACAAATTCACCGATCACCTGGTGCGCACCGGTCAGCGAAACGGTTCCCACAATGATGCCCGCAGCACCGGTAGCTACCGAGATCGCGATCATATTACGCGAACCGGCGATCATTCCGTCGATCCATTCGCTGACACCGATTTTGACAGCCTTCATGTAATCTTCATTGCCACGGAAAAATGCCTTGATCGGATGCTGGGTCAAAGCCACGATGATCATCGCGATCGTGGCCCAAAATGCAGACAGGGCCGGAGACAGTCGTTCTATGACGATGCACCAGATCAGAATAACGATGGGCAGAATAAAATATAGCCCGGTGATTGCAGTCGCCCCGGCGCGCGGTAATTCGATAATGGGTGCATCAGGGGGGTCGACCACCAGATCGGGCCTCTTTGATGCGAGCCAGAGTAACCAGAGATACATCCCCGAGCAGCCAATCGCGACAATGGCAAAAGCAAAATCAGGCGCGACAAGTTTGATCCAGCCGATGCCGTAGTAGACCGCGATTCCGAGCAGGCTAATACCGATAAAGCCAGCGAGGAAACCCATCAACTTACTCTAGACCATGTCATTCCACGGTACCTGGACGGCGGACACATCTGGGAAAATCTGGTTAGTGCTTGTATATCCTGTAATC
>JADFMY010000060.1 GCA_022563685.1 Pseudomonadota bacterium
TACTGATGCAACCTTACTCGCCGGGCCAACGCTTGTATGTGGCGCTGCAATACCTACTGCCACATCACTTGATCTCGGCGGTGGTCTATCGGGCCACGCGCTGGTGCTGGCGACCCTGGAAAAACTTTCTGATTCGAACCTTGGCCAGTTATTTCAAGATTGATCTTGGCGAAGCGCTGGACCCCGATCCTGATCGCTACGCCAATTTCAACGAGTTCTTCACCCGTCGCCTCAAACCCGAAGTTCGGCCGATTGCCAGTGACCCGGCTAGTGTGGTGTGCCCTGCTGATGGCGCCGTCAGCCAGGTCGGTGTGATCGAGAACGGGCGTATTTTTCAGGCCAAGGGTCATCACTACACCACCGTCGAGTTACTCGGGGGCGATCAAACCATGGCGGCTTTTTTCAAGCACGGCCGCTTTGCAACGATTTACCTGGCCCCGAATAATTACCATCGCCTGCACATGCCACTCGATGCCCAGTTGAAAAAAATGATCCATGTGCCGGGGCGCCTGTTCAGTGTAGCGCCCTGGACTGTGCGCACGATTCCACGGATCTTTACCCGTAACGAGCGCGTGGTATGCCTGTTTGCAACCGGTGCAGGACCCCTGGCCATGGTACTGGTCGGCGCGATCAATGTTGCCGCGATCGAAACCGTGTGGAGCGGCCTGGTGACTCCGCCAAAGGGTAAGAAAATAAGCGAGCACGATTACTCGCATACTAAAAAACTCTACTCAAAAGGCGAGGAAATGGGTCGCTTCAACATGGGGTCAACGGTGATATTGCTCACCGCTGGTAATGTCGAGTGGTTAAAAAAGATTCGCGCGAATCAAAGTGTCAAAATGGGTGAACTGATCGGTCATTTTCCAAAGCGTAAAAAACCAGTTCCGGGCTAACCCGCATACTGCATAAAGGCGGTGACGACTAATCGCTAAAACTCATCACCTGGTCGATTGAGTCCAGGCCCAGTAAAACCATCAATAATCGATCCAGGCCGAGGGCGACACCGGCACACTCGGGTAATCCATTTTCAAGCGCTGCGAGCAAGTGTTGGTCGATCGGGTATCGAGGTAATTCCTTGTCTTCGCGTTGTCTGTTATCTGCCTGGAAACGCTCTCCCTGTAATTTCGCATCGGTTAACTCCGAAAAACCATTCGCCAGTTCCAGCCCATCGCAAAACAATTCAAAACGCTCTGCAACTTCGGGGTCGCGCTTGCTCACCCGCGCCAACGCGGCCTGCGACAGCGGGTAGTCGTATACAAATACGTACCCCTGCATAGCGGGCGCTACTACCAAAGCAATCAATAGATCGAGACACTGATCGAAATCGAACCTGCTGGCATCGGTGTCGCGCAAAAGGCCTTCGCAGCGAATACGAAGTTCAGGTAATTCTATACAGGCGATATCTATCCCTGTTTGATCGAGCAGCAGGTCTCGATAGCGAACGCGCTGGAAATGATTTTCCTGATCACTCAGGCAGTCAATCAACTGTTCCATTTCATCCATCAGGCGCTGATAATCAAATCCAGTCCGGTACCATTCGAGCAGGGTAAATTCAGGGCGATGCCGGCCACCGTGTTCACCTGCCCGAAAAGCATGGCATATTTGATAAATCGAACCGCTACCCGCCGCGAGCAGGCGCTTCATGGCGAATTCTGGCGAGGTTTGTAGAAATAGAGATTGCCCGAGGTTCGACGCCTCTATCGAGGCAATATTCGCATCGGTATTAGTCGTAGCGGATAGTAATGGCGTATCCACTTCAAGAAAATCACGCGTGGCAAAAAAAGCCCTGATTTTTTGATAAATTCGAGCTCTTTCTCGAAGGGTCTCCAGCGTGGCTGAGGGTCGCCAGTCCATACGTTAACTACTTCTTAACACGCGACATGTATTCGCCAGAACGAGTGTCTACCTTTACCGTTTCGCCAATTTCCAGGAATAACGGCAACTTCACCACCGCACCGGTCTCGAGCGTTGCCGGTTTGGAGCCACCTTGCGCCGTATCACCCTTTAGTCCAGGATCGGTATCGGTTATTTCAAGTTCGACAAAGTTAGGCGGTGTCACCGCGATTGGGCTTCCATTATAGAGCGTAACCAGGCACATATCCTGCCCCTTGAGCCATAGATGCGACTCACCCACCGCGTTGGCATCTGCCGCATGCTGCTCAAATGTATCGGGCACCATGAAATGCCAGAACTCTCCATCGCTGTAGAGATACTGCATACTCATATCGACGACGTCGGCCGCTTCAACCGTCTCACCCGATTTAAAGGTCTTGTCCAGAACCCGGCCGGTTTTCAGGTTGCGTATTTTTACCCGGCTGAAAGCCTGCCCTTTACCTGGTTTGACAAATTCGTTCTCGATGATCGCGCAGGGATCTCCATTGATCAGAATCTTTAATCCACTGCGAAACTCACTGGTGTTAAAACTGGCCATGGCGTAAGCTCAAAAAGCGACATGATAACGGAATCATCGTTGACGCGACATACATCTGACTATAAAAAAGAAGGCTCTTTCCCTGATTCTGCAGGGTCGATTTTATTCGACCGGTGGCGAATTATTGGCTAAATGAATTCGGCCCTACAGGCATAGAATTAAAATATTTGGGATCCGGCAAAAGATCGGTACGGTGAAGATCAATGACGTTATGTTATGATAAAACGATTGAAAGTCGAAAGGCCAGAATGAACTCTGAAACAGAAAAATTGATCCGCCTGCTGATCGTCGATGAAGGCTTGCACGAGGCAGAACAAATTACCAGTTCGTTGCGCGCCGCCGGCATGCAGGTACGTGCTGAATTTGCCGATGATAGCGAAACCATGGCTGACATTCTGGCCAATAAAACCCTTGATCTGGTTTTGTTTTCCAACGATCTTCCTGATTTTACCCTGCAGCAGGCACAGCACCTGATCCGTGAATGCGGTCGGCACGTCGTGCTGATATTAATGGCGCAGAACCCGGCGCAGAAACTCATTGTAAAATCGATCGCCGAAGGTGCGCAGGATGTAGTTTCATCGGACAATTTGGAACACCTGCACCTGGTCATCAAGCGAGAGGCTTATTCTCTGGGCCTATGGCGCAAAGCGATGCGTCTGGAGTTCGAAATTCAGGAAAGTGAAAAACGTTGTCAATCGTTGCTCGCAAATTCCAGGGATGCTGTCGCCTATGTTCATGAAGGTATGCACATTTTCGCCAACGCGTCTTACCTGGAATTTTTTGGTAATGTTGATTTCGAAGAACTGGAGGGCACACCGATCATCGATATGGTCGATCCCACTCAACAGAATGAGTTAAAAAAATTCCTCCGCGACCTGGGTAAAAGCGAAAAAGACCACAATGAACTCACGCTGAAACTACTGCATTGCAGTGGGGAAACTCTGAACGCGACCCTCGAATTTTCGAAAGCCACCTATGATGGCGAACCCTGCACGGAAATACTGATTCGATCCGGCACCGATACATCGGAACTGGAAGAACAGATCAACTACCTGCACCAGCACGACATGATCACCGGCCTGTATCATCGCCAGTACTTCCTGGATAAGTTAAAAAGCGTTATCACTCAGGCGGTAAAAGGCATCCAACAGAGCGCATTGATCTACATATCGATAGACGATTTTCAATCGGTGCGCGACATGATAGGTATTTCAGGATGCGATATTTTGATCGCAGATATCGCCAAAATTTTGCAAAAGAATGCGATAGGGGGCCAGACTTTAGCGCGTTTCGGGGCGCACTCTTATGTGAGCCTGGGTGCAACTAAAGACAGGAATTTGGTCGAGAAATTCGCCGCCAGGATCCCAGTGTTGGTGGAAGAGCATATATCTGAAATAGGCGATCTATCGGTTAGTGCAACCTGTAGTGTTGGAGTTTGTTTCATCGATGAGAACTCCCCCAATAATGCGAACGAAATTATCGCTCGCGCGGAAAAAACCTGCGACGAAATACAAAAATTTGGCGGCAATAAGTCAAGCGTCTACGTTCCCAAAGAAGGTGAAATGACGCAGGAAGAAGAAGACGGAATTACCGCTGATCTGATCAAGGAAGCGCTCGCCAAAAACCGTATTAAGGCACTGTATCAACCGATAGTCAGCATCAAGGCCGAGGGTGGCGAAAGGTACATCTCGAGTCTTGAGCTCACCACTAAAGACGGAGAAACCTATTACCGTGAGGATTACCTGAGTGCTGCGGAGCGAACTGGTACCGCTAAAGCACTAGATCGCTGGATGATTTTACATGCGATCAAAAAAATAACTGAAACCAGGAAGCAATCACGCAAAATCGATTTTTTCATCCCGCTTAGTGCTGACTCGGTACTCGATTCTAGTCTGGCACAATGGATTACCAAAAGCCTGGCCAAGGCCAGGATCTCTGGCGAACAACTGGTTTTCATGATCAACGAAGGGCATGCCGTTAATCATCTCAAAGCTGCTAAAACCCTGTTTAGGGGGTTAAAACAAATGCATTGCCAGTTTGCGCTGGACGAGTTCGGTACCGGGCACAATCCATTCCAGCTGGTAAGGCATATTAGCCCGGACTATATAGGCGTCAACCTGGCCTACATGGAAAATTTAGCTCAGAATAACGACAATCAGCAAAGCATCCGCGAACTTTCCAACCAGGCCATGTCGTTGGAAATACGCACCATCACCCCCGGGGTTGAAGACGCCGATATACTCAGCGTGTTATGGACGCTTGGGGTTGATTTTGTACAGGGCAACTTCCTGCAAAAGCCGGAAAAATTGCTCAATTACGATTTTTCATCGATGTAGGCATAGCCGGGCAAGAAGAAACGTTCAGGTTTGTTGATGTTCCAGATCGTCAGTCAACAACTTTCACGGCGCTCACATTCTGGTATCCACGCGGTAGTTTTCGTCCACGCTTACCGCGTTCGATACGGTATTCTTCCAGCTCTCGTAGCGTCATCGATTTGTATTTTTTACCGGCATGCACTACCAGTTTTTGACTGCCCGATAAACAGGCGATAAAACTTATCGATTCCTCCCCCGATTTGAGTCGCCTGGGTGGGATACCCTGTATCTTGTTGCCCTTGCCCTTTGACAATTGAGGAATCGCGTTTATATCGAGCAAGCCAATATAACCCTCGCTGGTAATCGAAACCACTACTCCATTTTCTTTGTCATTAATCGCGCTGGCTGGCATCATACTCGCTCCCTTCGATATACTGATCAGAGCCTTTCCATTTTTATTGCGCGTCAACATATCCTCGAAGCGGCAAACAAATCCATAGCCATGCGAACTGGAAAGCATAAACAAATCATCATTACCGCCCATTAAACAACTGATAAATTCCGCCCCAGCGGCTGGTTTAAACCGGCCCGTCAGCGGCTCTCCCTGGCTTCGCGCTGAAGGCAATGAATGCGCGGCGAGGGTGTAACTGCGACCATTTGAGTCGATGAAAACGACGCTCTGGTTACTCTTACCCTGAGCCAACGACTGGAAAGCATCGCCTGATTTGTAATTCAATGCCTTGACATCGATGTCGTGCCCTTTCGCAGCCCGCACCCACCCCCGGGTTGATAGCACTACAGTCAGGGTTTCCGAAGGCATCAGGTCGGTTTCATCCAGGGCCCGCGCCGCATCACGGCTGACGATAGGCGAACGGCGATCGTCGCCGTAGGCCTCGGCATCTTCAAGAATTTCATTTTTGATCAATGTCTTGATACGACGCTCGGAGCCGAGCAATTTTTTCAGTCCCTGTTTTTCCTCGCTCAACTCCTGTTGTTCCTGTTGAATTTTCATTTCCTCTAATTTGGCCAGGTGGCGCAAACGGGTATCCAGAATCGCATCGGCCTGGATTTCAGAAATTTTAAAGGTTTTGATCAAAACTGGTTTTGGCTCATCTTCACTACGGATGATGCGGATCACTTCATCCAGGTTTAAATATGCGATCAACAGGCCTTCGAGTATGTGGAGGCGCTTATTCACCTTGTCCAGCTGCCATTCGAAGCGCCGTCGCACGGTCGAAATCCGGAACGCGATCCACTCCTGCAGAATTTGCTTTAGATTCTTAACCTGCGGTTTACCATTTGTGCCAATCATATTCATGTTGACGCGGTAGGTTTTTTCCAGGTCGGTAGTAGCAAATAAATGCCCCATTATCGCGTCGACATCGACCCGGTTGGAGCGTGGCACGATCACCAGGCGAGTAGGATTTTCATGATCCGATTCGTCGCGTAAATCATCGATCATGGGCAGCTTCTTCGCCAGCATTTGCTGGGCGATTTGCTCGAGCACCCTGGCTCCAGATACCTGGTGGGGTAAGGCCGTGACGATGATATCCCCTTCTTCCCGTTCGTAAACAGCACGCATGCGTATCGACCCGCGACCCGTTTCATAGAGGTTACGCAGCTCTTCCACAGGGGTGATAATCTCTGCATCGGTGGGATAATCCGGGCCCTTCACCTGTTCGAGTAATTGATCCAGCGTGGTGCGCGAATTTTCCAGCAAACGCACGCAGGCCTGCGCCACCTCGCGACAATTGTGCGGTAGTAAATCGGTCGCCATACCCACTGCAATACCGGTTGTACCATTGAGTAAAATATGTGGCAGGCGAGCCGGTAATAACGAAGGCTCCTGCATCGTGCCATCGAAATTAGCAACCCAGTCAACCGTACCCTGCCCGAGTTCCTGCAATAGCAGCTTTGAAAAAGCTGACAATCTCGATTCCGTGTAACGCATTGCAGCGAATGATTTCGGGTCATCCGGCGAACCGAAGTTTCCCTGACCGTCGATTAGCGGGTAACGGTAAGAAAAGTCCTGCGCCATCAATACCATCGCTTCATAGCAGGCGGTATCGCCGTGCGGGTGAAATTTGCCGAGCACATCACCAACGGTACGCGCCGACTTTTTGTGCTTCGAACTGGCAGACAGGCCAAGTTCCGACATCGCGTAGATAATTCGGCGTTGTACCGGCTTCAGCCCATCACCGATGTGCGGCAAAGCACGATCGAGAATAACGTACATCGAATAGTCGAGGTATGCCTTTTCAGTAAACACATGGAGTGCCTGCTGTTCGATACCCTCGTCATTGAGTTCCAGATTTTCAGCCATAAATATTTTTACATTCGGGTCGTGTTGGTTCCTTAAAAATTCATCCGCAACCTATACTAAATTTCCGCCAAATCCCCTCTGTCCTGCAACCAGTCTCTCCGGTCAGACGCGCACTTTTTGGATAACATCATGTTCATAATCTCGAAAGTTTTGTCGCCAGGCTCGATGGTCAATTGCGCCAGGCGCCGTGTATCTGGTGCAATAGTGCTTTCACGTAGCTGCAACGGATTCATTTCTCCCAGCCCCTTAAAACGGGTGACTGTCACCTTGCCCTTTTTCTTTTCCGCTCTGAGCCGATCGATAATGCCATCGCGTTCAGCTTCGTCGAGCGCATAATATTTATCCTTTGCGATATCGATACGGTACAGTGGGGGTTTGGCCACATAAATGTGCCCTTTTTCCACCAGGGGCTGAAAGTGACGCAGAAACAGCGCACAAAGCAGTGTCGCAATGTGCGCGCCGTCGGAATCGGCATCGGCGAGTATGCATATCTTGCCATAGCGTAAATTAGACAGGTCATCCGACCCTGGCTCTACCCCGATGGCGACCGATATGTCGTGTACTTCCTGCGAGCCGAGCACCTGATCCGATGGTACCTCCCAGGTGTTAAGAATTTTTCCCCGCAATGGCATGATCGCCTGAAATGCGCGGTCTCGAGCCTGTTTTGCGGAACCGCCAGCGGAGTCGCCCTCGACCAGAAACAATTCGGTGCGGTTTACATCCTGACTGCTGCAATCGGCCAGTTTGCCCGGCAATGCCGGGCCGGTGGTGACTTTTTTGCGTACGACTTTTTTTGCCGACTTGAGCCTTTTTTGCGCGCTCGAGATCGCCATCTGCGCCAGCAGGTCACCGACCTCGACATGCTGATTTAACCACAGGCTGAAGGAATCCCTGGCAATGCCGGAAACAAAGGCCGCAGTTTCGCGCGAGGATAAACGTTCCTTGGTCTGGCCGGTAAATTGAGGATCCTGCATTTTCACCGAGAGGATATAGCTGACTCTGTCCCAGACATCGTCGGGCGCTATTTTGACACCGCGTGGTAACAGGCTGCGAAACTCGCAGAATTCTCTGATCGCTTCGGTCAAACCGGTGCGTAATCCGTTGACGTGCGTTCCTCCATGCGGAGTCGGAATCAAATTAACATAACTCTCCGTAACACTCTCATCTTTTTCCGGTAACCAGAGCAAGGCCCAGTCGACAGCCTCGTGTTCCCCCCGTACCGAAATAACAAAAGGTTGCTCAGGGAGTAACTCATACCCCGAGAGCGCGTCGAGTAAATAGTCCGACAGCCCATCCTGGTAACACCATTCCTCCGATTCCCCGGTTTTTTCGACAAAAAACCTGACCTTCAGGCCGGGGCATAAAACCGCCTTGGCGCGTAGTACATGCTTTAACTTGCTGACCGAAAAGGCGGCGCTGTCAAAATATTTCCCATCCGGCCAAAATCGAATCGTGGTGCCGGATTGCTTCTTTGCCACCGTGCCGATTTCCTTCAGGTTGCTTTTCTTATCCCCGTGCTCGAAACCGATCGAATACTCCTTGCCCTCACGTCGCACGCGAACCTCCAGGCGATTCGACAGGGCATTGACCACCGACACGCCGACCCCGTGCAAGCCCCCGGAAAACTGGTAATTTTTATCAGAAAACTTTGCCCCGGCGTGCAACTTGGTGAGGATCACTTCGACCCCGGGAATGCCCTGTTGCGGATGGATATCGACTGGCATGCCACGGCCATCGTCGATCACGCTAAGCGACTGATCGGCATGAAGAATGACTCCAATTTGAGTCGCAAATCCGACGATTGCTTCGTCGACACTATTGTCGATAACTTCCTGCGCCAGGTGGTTGGGCCGGGTGGTATCGGTATACATGCCCGGTCGTTTTTTAACCGGTTCCAGCCCCGTCAACACCTCGATCGAAGCCGCATCGTACTGAATTTTCAAAGGTGAATTTCCTGTTTTCGAGAATTTTAAAAATTGCGCAGAATTATAACGGTTTCGGCCTTGAAATGGAGATCGATTTGATTGATATAATGCTCATTTTTTCAGGATTAGCGTTTATGAGCAAGTCACCTTATATTCACAATGTCAGCGCACAGAATTTCCAGGCGCTGGTGATTGAAAACTCGCTCAAGCAGCCGGTACTGGTTGATTTTTGGGCCGACTGGTGCGAACCCTGCAAGACTGTAATGCCGATGCTGGCAAAACTGGCCGAAGAATACGCCGGTAAATTCATACTCGCCAAAGTCGATACCGAGCAGGAAAAGGAACTGGCCGCACATTTTAGCATCAAGAGCCTGCCGACGATGAAGCTGTTCGTCAAGGGTCAGGTCGCGGACGAACGCATTGGGGTAATCCCCGAATCCGAGGTCCGTGCGTTTATCGATGCTTTCGTCACTTCGGAATTGGACAAGATAGTGCGTGCTGCAATGCAGGCGCTTGATGAGGGTCGTGCTGAAGATGCATTGGCGCTGATGAATCAGGCCCTGGCAAAGGATCCGGAAAACGCCGATTTAAAAATCAGTATCGCCAAAATAGTCGCAGCACAGGGCGACAGAGATAGCGCACTCGCTTTACTCGATACCCTCAGCGACGAGGACAATAAGAAAGATGAAGCGGTCAAATTACGCGCAGAAATCGAAGTAGCGAAGCAACTCGAAAATGCGCCTGCTTTGCCGGAAATCGAACAACGCCTGAGCGATGATCCGAATGACCTGGAGGCACTTTTGCAAAAAAGCCGCCACCTTTCAGCGAGCGCGGACTATGACGAAGCAATGGAATGCCTGTTAAAAATTATGACTGTCGATCGCCAGTTTGAAGACGACCTGGGCCGTACCAGCCTGATATCGCTTTTTGACCTGCTCGGCGGTGAACACCCCAGCGTTCAAAAGTACCGGCGCAAAATGTTTACCTTGCTGCATTAATCGGCTCCCAAATTCGTAGGGTCGAATTAATTCGACCGGCCGTTAATTATTGGTCGAATGAATTCGACCCTACACAATCACGGGAAGAGCCCAATTGTCTACCCGCGCGGGTGATGCTTCGCATGCATCGATTGCAACCTGGCCTGTGCGATATGGGTATAGATCTGGGTGGTCGACAGGCTGCTGTGTCCCAGCAGCATTTGCACGGTACGCAAATCGGCACCGTGATTGAGTAAATGTGTTGCAAACGCATGACGCAGCGAATGGGGTGAATAGGCGGTTTTGATTCCGGCAACTAGCAGGTGCTTTTTTATATTTTGCCAAAATGCCTGCCGCGTGATGGTCTTGCCCCGGCTGGATAGAAAAAGACCATCATCCACCACATTCTGGCGCTGCAATTGCGCACGTGCTTTCTGACTATACTGCGCCAGCCAGTATAAGGCTTCCTCACCTACCGGAATCACACGCTCCTTGTTTCCCTTGCCAGTGAGTCGCACCAGGCCGAGATTGGTGTTGATCTGGCCCACCTGCAGCGATACCAGCTCGCTAACTCGAAGACCGGAGCTATACATCAATTCCAGCATGCAGCGGTCTCTTAATCCGAAACTGGAGTTAATATCGGGTGCTTCGAACAGGCGCTCGATATCCTGTTCGCTCAGAGTCTGCGGCAGGATCCGATGAATCTTTGGTGCACTGATCAATGCGGTCGGATTATCCTGTCGCTCGCCCGATTTTACCAACTGGCTATAGTATTGCTTGAGCGTCGACAATAGTCTCGCATTAGTCCTCGCCGAGGCACCCGTGGTAAAACACTGCGACAGATAACTCTGGATATTTGCCTGGCTGGCGCTTTGCAAAGTCGATTTTTGCTTTCGCAACCAGTCGGAGAAATGTTTCAAATCCAGCCGATAGGCATACAGGGTCAGCGGTGCAAGCCCTTTTTGCGACCAGATTGAATCAATAAACTGGTCAATCACTCGTTCTTCGTTGTCCACTGCTGATTTGTCAGCCCCGGAAACATTCTCCCTATTTTTTAGATCTTTTCTTTTTCTTTAGTTTCGTAGACTTTTCAAGCGTTGCATTCGCCTTCTTGTCCCACCTGCTGAGAAATTTTCCAACCGCTGCATCCCGTTGACTGGTCAACCTGGACATTGCTGCTTCTCGCTTAGCGGTTTTCTTTAAATCATTTTTCAGATTTTTTAATTCATCCTTCAGAGCCACGATCGTAGCCCTTAAGATTTTTGCTTTAGATACTGCCTGAGAACCTTTAGCGACCGCCTTCTTTTTCACTGCAGACTTTGCGGTTTTTTTCTTAACTACAATTCTTGCTGCCTGCTTTTTTACCGCAGGTTTTTGTGCCACCTTCTTATTTACCGCGGCTTTGGCTGCCTTCTTCTTAACTACAGTTCGAACAGCTTGCTTTTTTACTGTAGCGCTGTTCTTTTTAATCGAGCCTTCCGATGCCTTTACCCTTATTGACTTAGTCGTTTTTTTTGCTTTTGCCATTTCCCCGTCTCCTCACGTTAACTTACCGCAATGATTATAAAAAGCATTTCCAATAATACAATAGCCCAGCAATATTAATTATTGATGGCAACTTTGAATATATTTTAGAATAATACGTTTGTCACAGGAATTATATTCATGACTACCAGCCTTCACAGTAGCTGTCCTCCAGCAAATTTATTCAGGCAATTCGCTGCGATGCTTTACGACAGCCTGCTCATAGCCGCCATATTATTCGTTGTCATAGGGATCTCAATAGCATTTAACCAGGGCAAAGCAATTGAAAATCGACCCATAATTTATCTTAGTTTGTTTCTGGTTGTACTTGTATTTTACGGCTGGTTCTGGAGTAAATCGGGGCAAACCCTGGGCATGCGTGCGTGGAAAATTCGTATCGTTGCTGAATTTGGCGGTAATCCCAGCTGGTCGACCTGTTTCTTACGTATCGTATTTGCGATTTTTTCTATCGCCTGTTTTGGCATGGGATACTGGTGGCGACTGTTCAAACCCTATACCTGGCACGACAAGCTTAGCCGGACCAAAGTAGTCGATGTTTCTTCACTGCCTGTTGAGCAACGTTAGGCACGACGCCGAATGCCATGCGATTGTTTTCTAACCAACAAGTATACCGCCAGTAAAAAAAATAACAGTGTCGGCAAAAGCGCATTGATCGCGGGATAAATGTTGACCTGTTTACCCAGTTGCACGAGAAGCTTGTCTGCAGCGATATAGCTTAGACCCAGTAATATACCAATAATAATACGCGTACCTGTACTGCCCTGTCGTTGCGACCCCAATATAAAGGGTATCGCAAGAATACACATGACCAGTATGGTCAAAGGTGCGAAAACTTTTTGCCAGAAAGTTAAACTTTCTACCGAGTCATCAAGATTATTTTCCTGCAAAAATTGACGGTAAGCATACAGGTCAATACTCGACATATGCCGTGGCTCGATCATTAATGCATCCAGTAGTTGAAGGGAAATATTGCCAGGATATATCATTTCATCCAGATATCTGACCTCTACAGTTTGTTCGCCGATGATGGTCTGCTGTACCTTCTGCAAACGCCATCGATCATCGAATGGGATGGCACTATCGGCCCTGGTCGTGGACACCAGTCGTCCCTGTTGATCGAGCTGGTAGATCTCTATGGACCGCGCTATCCTGTTGGGTAACAAAAGCTTTATGTGGAGGATTCGGTTTTCATCCTTTATCCATATGCCTTTCTTTCCACTTAAAGCCTGGGTCGCATTGATCGCGGAAGACCTGATTTCACGCGCGCTGGTTTCGCTCATCGGCACCACCCAGTCTGCCAGTAAAAAACTTATCATTGCCAGCGGCAATGCAGCCTGAAACACGGCTCGCAATAATTGCATAACCGAAACACCCGCTGCCTGCATCGCGATAATTTCGCTGTTACTCGCGAGCGAACCCAGGTTCAAAATAGTACCGAGTAATATCGCAATCGGCATATATTCGACAATTCTACCCGGGACCACGAGCGCTACATATTCGATCACATGCAACAGGGTATAATCTCCACGGCCTATATCCTCCAGTTCACCGATAAAGGTAAAAAAAATGCCCAGGCTCACCAGTATCGCGAGCGCCATAAAAGTGCCCTGGTACACGTGTCGGTATATATAGCGGTTAATAATCACCTGAGTACGAGCCTGTTGGAAAATAATGAACCGCGGTTTCTTTTGAGCAGGAGGCCCAGCGTCAGCAATAAGAAGCCCAGGTGAACCCACCAGAAATTAATCACCAGTGGAAAAGACTCGGCTTCGAGCTGTGCTCGCGTATAGGCCAACAGGTTGAAGTAAACGATATAGACCAGCAGTGCATACCCTACCTTGCCATAGCGGCCTTGCCTCGGTGCTATATAAGATAAGGGCACTGCCAGCAAAGCGAGCAGCAGCAGCACGACCGGAATCGCAAAGCGCCACTGCAACTCCACTTTGTCGTTGAGCCGCCCGGATCGCCACAGGTCGCCGGGAGACTTTTCCTTTTCCCGCAAAACTTGCTTTTGGTGGTTTTTTTTCTTTTCAATCAATATGCCATGCTGCTCAAAATCGATAATCCTGTATTCTTTTTCTCCAGCCCGGCCCTCGGTTCTTTGGCCTGGCCCTACCACTAAAAATAAATCGCCGGTGACCTCATCGGTTTTGTGCCGACCTGTTTTAGCGGTCTCCAGAATCATAAGGCCGCGGTTAGTCTGGCTGATGATAATATCGCTTAATTCGAGCCTGTCATCACTCACCGATTTCATGAAGAATACATGATCGCCATTTTTACTTTGATTAAACTGACCTGCGCGAATTTGTTCAAACTCGTGCGAATTTTTTTCACGATCCACACTATTCTTTGCACTACGCTGTACCTGCGAATTGAGCCAGACGCTGGTATAAACGCTGAGCAGAAATACCGGTACGATGACCAACAGGATGGATCGGTAAAAATGCCGGTAGCCCATGCCACAGGACTGCATTACCACCATTTCATGATCCTTGTACAAGCGGCCGAAAGCAAACACGATGCCGAGAAAAAAACCAATGGGTAGTAGCATAGAAAAAATATTGACCGACTGGCTCAGCAATACAGGCCAAAGCGCCTGTTGCGGGACATCGCCATCGGCGATATCGGATAACACGCGCCCTAATGCATTACTCATTAATATGATGAATAAAATCAGCACAGTTGCGCAGCAACTTTTTAAAATTTCCAGTGCCAGATAGCGCGTAATAATATTAGGCATTGCAGCATTTACAGAGAAATTGACCAGGGCCCGATTTCACCATGGATTCGTTAAACCTGGCCTGAATAATCCTGGTTACGGATGAATTACGACTGGTTTTTTTTCATACTTCACGTATCTTATCGCGTTATCGAACTTACCAACACTGGAATATCATGGAATTCAATGTAAAAACCAGCGCCCCCGAAAAACAGCGCAGTGCCTGCCTGATTATCGCCGTGTCGCAAACGCGAAAACTATCCAGATCTGGCGAATTGCTGGATAGCGCAAGTGGCGGTTTTCTGTCTGGAATCTTGCGTAGCGGCGATATGGATGGCCGACCCGGGCAAAGCCTGATACTCCATAACGTACCGGGCATCCAGGCCGAGCGGGTACTGTTGATCGGCGCTGGTAAAGAAAGTGAAATGAACGAGCGCGCCTTTATTGAAGTATTGAACAGTGTAGTCAGTGCGCTGGAAAATTCAGCCGCCAGGGACGCCTGCTCCTACCTGACGGATCTATCGATCAAGGAGCGCGACACTGGATGGAAAGTTCGCCACAGCGTGCTACAGGTCTGGCACAGTCGTTACCAGTTTGAGCGACTCAAGAGTGACCGGCCAAACCAGAAAAAGGGCTTGCGCAAATTAACCGTAAACGTGCCGGAACGACGCGACCTGGCTAAGGCAGAGCTGGCAGTCCAGCAGGGAGTGGCAATCAGTAAAGGTATGGATCTCGCACGCGACCTGGGAAACTTGCCAGGCAATATCTGCACCCCTGCCTACCTGGCCCAGCAGGCCAGAAAATTGGGGAAAGAACATGTGAAACTGAAAGTTGAGGTGCTCAATGAAGCCGATATGCGCGAACTGAAGATGGGTTCGTTGCTGTCGGTAAGCGCAGGCAGCCGTCAACCCGCAAAGCTGATCACGCTGCAATATAGTGGCGGCAAGGTGAAGCAAAAACCTGTGGTGCTGGTCGGCAAGGGCGTTACTTTTGACACCGGCGGCATATCGATCAAACCCGGTGCCGCCATGGATGAAATGAAATTCGACATGTGCGGCGCGGCATCGGTGATCGGAACCATCGATGCAGTAGCAACGATGAAATTACCGATCAATGTCGTCGGTATCATCCCCACCACCGAAAACATGCCCGATGGACTCGCAACCAAACCCGGAGATATCGTCACCAGCATGTCAGGCCAGACTATCGAGATTCTCAACACCGATGCTGAAGGCCGCCTGATTTTATGCGACGCCCTGACCTACGCAAAGAAGTACAACCCACGCTTTGTGATAGACATTGCCACCCTGACCGGCGCCTGTATTATCGCCCTCGGTAAGGTGCCCTCTGCGGTACTGGGTAATGACCAGGCATTGATCGATGAGCTGATTCGATCGGGTAAACAAATCGAAGACAAGCTGTGGGAACTACCCTTATGGGAGGAATATCAGGATCAGTTGAAAAGTAATTTTGCCGACATGGCCAATATCGGGGGACGCGATGCCGGCACCATAACTGCGGCCTGCTTCCTGTCGCGCTTCACCAAAAAATACAAATGGGCGCACCTCGACATCGCAGGCACCGCCTGGAAGTCAGGCGATGAAAAAGGCGCTACCGGACGACCGGTGCCCCTGCTCACCCAGTTTATCCTCAATCAACTTTAACGCGGAACTGCGACACACGAGAAGATGACACGGATCGATTTCTATCAGCTTGACCCCAACAGGCATAGCCAGGATCGCATCGTTTGCCAGCTGTGCCAGAAAGCCTACGAGAGCAAACAACATACCTTACTGTTGACCCAGAGCCCCGAGCAGTCCTCACATCTGGATCGATTGCTCTGGGTATTCAAAGACGATAGCTTCGTCCCACATGACGTGCACGAGTCGGCCGAGTTCGAGACGCCGGTTTTGATCCACAACGCGCCTGATCCTAAAGGTGATCGCCAACTACTGATCAACCTGGCGGCGACAATTCCCGATTATTTTGCCCAGTTCGAGCGCGTGATCGAGTTGGTGACCGAAGACAATAAATCACAGGCTCGCGCGCACTATCATTATTACAGGGAACGCGGCTATCCAATCAAGCACCACGCTTTATAACCGATGATTGACGAATCTGACATACCGGTATTGACCGATCTGATCGAAAAAGGCGCCGAGATCGAGCTCTCAGACCTCGGCCTGGACCAGGTGTTCGCATCCGACGATGCAATTTCTGAACCCCGGTCTGGCCCGGCAGCAAAAATCACTATGACGCCAGCACTGGAACAGGAAATTCGTCGTATCCTGGACGAACATCTGGAACTGGCCTGGCAGGAGATCAGACTCGCTATCCAGCGCTCGGCGACCGGCACGGACTCCGAATCCGCATCCGACTCCGAATCCTAAGAGGCTGTCGGCCTTGATCGTCATTCCAGTTTGATCATCGACAACAGTTAGCCCGCATATTGCATGGAAAAAGTGCATTTATGCAATAGCCCATTGTATAATCCGCCTCTTTTTTTACCGCCAGACTAAGCAATGGACAAAACCTATAACCCACAGGCGATAGAGCAGACGTGGTATCAGCACTGGGAAGATAAGGGCTATTTCAAACCCCAGGGTGAGGGTGATCCCTATTGCATTGTCATACCACCCCCAAACGTGACTGGAAGCCTGCATATGGGGCATGCGTTTCAGGACACGATCATGGATACGCTGATCCGCTACCATCGCATGAAGGGCGACAATACCCTGTGGCAGCCAGGTACCGACCACGCGGGAATCGCAACCCAAATGGTGGTTGAACGCCAATTGAGCAACGAAAACAAAACCAGGCACGACCTCGGCCGCGACGCGTTTATCGAGCGGGTCTGGAAATGGAAGCATGAATCGGGTGGCACTATTACCCAGCAGCTACGCCGCATGGGTGCATCCCCGGACTGGAGCCGCGAGTGTTTTACCCTGGACGATGACCGATCCAATGCGGTACAGGAAGTATTTATTCGACTCTACG
>JADFMY010000162.1 GCA_022563685.1 Pseudomonadota bacterium
ACCGCAGGGAGAAATCGATCGCCCGGAGATGTTTAGTCAGGGCGCCGATCGAAATAAAATCTATGCCTGTGCTGGCGATAGCGAGCAGGTTATCGTCGGTGATATTACCCGATGCTTCGAGCTCTATGCGCCTGTCGTTGAGCACCACGGCCTGCTTTAGATCGTTAATAGTGAAATTGTCCAGCAGGGCCCGGTCGACTTGCGCATCGATCGTCTGCTGCAATTGGTCCAGGTTTTCGACTTCGACTTCGAGGAAACGATCGGGGTGCAGGTCACGGCCCCGTTCGACTGCTGCCTTGATGCTGCCACAGGCAGCCAGGTGATTTTCCTTAATCAGGTAGGCGTCGAACAGCCCGATGCGATGGTTCGAGCCGCCGCCGCAGGCAACCGCATACTTTTGCGCCAGCCGTAAATGCGGAATAGTTTTGCGCGTGTCGAGTATGCGGCAGCGCGTGGGCTCGATGCGTTCGACATATCGACGGGTCGTGGTTGCGGTACCAGACAGCGTCTGCAAAAAATTAAGCGCGGTGCGCTCGGCGCTAAGAACCGCCCGCGCCGGACCCGATACGGCGCATAGAACCCTATCTGCTTTCACCTGATCCGCATCGCTGGCTGACCATTCGATTTGTATCGAAGCGTCGCATTGTCTGAAAACCTCATCGAACCAGGCGCTCCCGCATAACACCGCATCCTCGCGCACCAGCAGGTTCATATCGAGCATTGCGGCCTCGTCAATCAGCTGCGCGCTGATATCCCCACTGCCGATATCTTCCTGCAATGCGAGCTCAACGTCGCTTTGAATATTTCGCATAAAGTCCATTGCCGAGTCGATTTTAAGCCTCGTGTTCTTCGCGTGGTCCCATGCTTATCCGTTGAGCCAGCCGTCGGATTCGTTGATTTCTATCAGTGTCGGACGATCGGCCGCGAATGCGTCGCGCACTGCTGATGCGAGTGCATCGGCACTGTCTACCCTGAGCGCATGACAATGGCAGGATTGAGCCAGGGCGACAAAGTCCGGATTGATACCGCCCACGCCCACCAGCGGGATATCGCGCAGTTTCATGTCATCCTGAATTTGCTTCAAGCCCTCGTTATTCCACAGGATAATCGGTATCGGCAATTTCAATTCGGCGGCAGTCACGAGTTCCTGTACCGTGAACATGAATCCACCGTCCCCGGCGAAAGTAACTACCGGTGTATCGGGCATGGCAAGTTTGGCGCCGATGGCATCGGGCAGGGCGCATCCAAGCGTGCAATACCCTGCCGGGTAATGCCATAACCTCGGTGCCGGCACATCGAATGCGAACGCGCCGGTATAGACGATCTGGCAAATATCTCCCATCACCACCGTGTCGGCGGGCAATACCCGGCGTAGCACGTCGAGCGCAATACAGTGCTTTGCTTCACTACCGCTGAGATTGTTTAGGATTGCGCTTCTAATCGCGGCTACCTCGCCGGCGGTTTCTTCTCGCGCTTTCGCATTCGTGAGACCATCGGCGATTTCCGCCGCGGTAGACGCCGCATCGGCGATGATGGGCAGATCTGCCGGGTACAGATCGTTCATCTTGCGCCCATCGATATCGACACGAATAATGCGGCCGTTTATTTCGAGGGTTTCGACAAAACTGTCGACTTCGGATAATTCGGTGCCGATCGCCAGCACTACATCGGCCTGTTTCAGGTATTCCTGCACTTCGCCCCGAACCGTACCGGCACTGAGCGATAGCGGGTGCCCATCGTCGATAATACCCTTGCCCGCAGTGCTGCCGATCACCGCGGCGCCCAGTTGCTCGGCGATCCGGGTGATCTCGGCGCTGGCCCGCCAGGCTCCCCCGCCAACACAAATCATCGGTTGTTTTGCCTGGCTTAGCATCTGGCAGGCGACCTCGATATTTTTGCTCGATGCAACTGACCGCTCGGGCAGGGTGACCGCGTGCCAGTCTGAATTCACCGGCATGGCCAGTACATCGAGAGGGATAGCAATGTGTACCGGCCGGGGTCGTTCCGAGGCAAAGATTGAAAATGCCTTGCCGATCAATTCCGGGACATCGTCTGGTGCCATCGCGGTGGCTGCCATGGCTGTTAGCGGCGCGGTGGTATCGGTTAAACGCGGCACTTCGTGCAGGCAACCCCAGCCCTTGCCGAGCGTATAACTCGCGGCATCGGCCGAGAGCAGTAACAGTGGAATACTGTCGGCATAAGCCTGGCCGACCGCGGTCAGCGCATTGGTGACACCCGGTCCTGAAATTACCAGCGCTACCCCCGGGCGGCCCGAAGCGCGCGCGTAACCATCGGCCATGAACCCGGCGCCCTGCTCATTGCGTGCCCGCACGTGGCGAATCTTGCTCCTGTTCAGGCCGCGGCAAAAATCCAGCGTATGCACACCCGGAATACCGAATACAGTATCGACGCCGTATTGTTCGAGCAATTTCATCGTGGCTTCACCAACGCACAGGTTTTGTTGTTTACTCATACTCGGTGTCTCAAATAAATGTTCGGATGGATCGATTTCAGATTCCGTTATTGTACTGATCTACTGCCAGAAATGCTTTAGCTGCGGAAAGCGTAACCCCGGGATTACAACCGCTTCAGGCATTCCAGATACGCTTCCCCATCAGGTAAAGAGAGATAATGGGTGACCCTGTTTTCCAACCTGCCCATCTGAAATACTGGGTTCTTCCGACAATTATGATACGGATGTATTCATCGGTGGCATATTGCTACAATTACACACATCCAATATTGAGGAGGCTGAAATGGCTACTACCAGCATACGATTAGACCAAGACCTTATTGAGAAGGCAAAGATCATGGCTAAAGCACTTAACAGAACACCACCTAAGCAAATTGAACACTGGGCAAAAATTGGTGAAATAATGGAAGATAACCCCGATTTGCCTTATGAATTTGTAAGGCAGGCGATTGTTTCTAAAGCTGAGCACGAAGCCGGAAAACTGGAGAGCTACGATTTTGGCTAAAGCAACAGCAGTTTTACAAACACCAACATTTAGGAAAGCTGTAAAGAAGCTAAAAAAAACCAGAAAAAAGATCTTGATGATGCCGTTCGAGCATTAATGGCACAACCATCATTAGGCGAGCAAAAAAAAAGGCGGCCTGACCTTTTTACACGTATACGAATTTAAGATGAACAAGCAGCTCACATTATTAGGGTATCGCTTTGATGGCGGCACTCTCACACTCGAATTGATCGCTTTGGGCTCACACGAAAACTTTTACCGCAATGTTAAGCGTAGTTCTTAAAATGCTCTAACGTCGCGCTTAAATTGCGGCGCATCTTTTCGCGCCGTCAATTTTGAAGCGTATTGTTAGATCATATTGTTTAAACAATTCCAAATTTAAAATTATTTTTAAGTAATAAATCTCTATGAATATCAAAGAATTGATAATTTGATTTTACATTGTAACCAGCATTATTTTTAGATTCAATTTTTAAATCATGAAATTCATCATAATCTTTTTTGGTATTAGCAATTTCAAATTCTAATTCTTGTTTTTCTGATTTTCGAATATCATATCTAGTTTTCTTGTTTAATGATTCATAAAATTTATCTGAAGTTTCATTTAAATTTGTGATGTAAGTAGCCCATGGTTTTATTCTATAATTAAAATCCTTAAAGGATTCATTTGAAAATTCTTCGTGCAAAGGTGCTGAAATACCACGAATCATTGCTACGTTATTTTCAATAGAGACTTTTTCTATACATGATAGGATTTCTGAAGTGATTTCTTTTTGGTAATTGAAATCATAGATTATAGGTCCATAAAACCAATTAAATGTTGTTCGTAAATTTAGTTTTTTTCCAATTGTAGATGAAAATATATTAGTATTTTCCCAAAAAAAATTTTTGTGAATCACGCCTGAAAGCTGACCCAAAATTTCTCCATCAGGTTTGGTTACAGTGATAAAAACAGGTTTTGAACCATATGCTTGTTTGTATATTTCTTGCCAGTTATTTGTTTGATAAATTGTAGATGCTTTATTTTGTAATAATTGGTTATTCCATTCTTTAGAATTTACTTTATACGAATATTCTGATTTAAGATTTATAGTCATATATTTTCTAAATCATAAAATACACTTAATAAGAATTATTTAATCATTAATAATAATTGAATTAGTTTTTTCGAATAAATTAAAATTATTAACTCATTTATTCCCTTAAATCATTATATTACAAGTTTTATCAATCAGAATTAGTGCATAAAAAAGTCTATAATCTTTGGAAAGAAAAAGGAACAAAATATTTTTGGGGGGATTTTCTTGATTCTAGATTTTATATTGCATATTTGGTATCCAAATGGAAAGATGAAAAGATTTTAGATGTTGGTTGTGGTGCGGGGGTTTTACTTCATTTCTCAAATGCTATATTAAAAATTGGTTTAGCTT
>JADFMY010000061.1 GCA_022563685.1 Pseudomonadota bacterium
ACCTGCTGCCGGGTAATCTTTTTGGGTGGCGGGAAGTAATCGCGAATCACTTTGAATACGTAGGGGTAAGACGGCAGGGTAAAGACCGCCATGACCATACCCTTGATACCAGGCGCAAATATAAGCTCATCCTCGGAATGCTTGAGATGGTGCAGAAAGTCACGATAAAAATCGGTCTTGCCCTGTTTGTGCAATCCAATTGCCGAGTAGAGGTCTACTTTGCTGCGCGACGGCATCAATTCTCGCAGGAAGGTTACGATCGACGATGGCACAGGATGATCGACCATGAAATAGACGTAGGAAAACTCAAACAGGCCCGCAAGCCGGCGGCTACCGATAATAATTGTATCGACGTATATCGATCCCTGCTCATCGTTTAATATAGGAATGGCAAATGGGAATACCGTATCCGAGTTGATGCACTTGCCGACGATGTAGGCGGCCTTGTTTCGATAAAAGACGGCGCTGATTACCTGGAATTGAAAGTTCAGATGGACCCGTCTTGGCCGAGTAAAGGTTTCCCTGATCAATGCCTGGGTGATATTTCTGACATCGCGGTCGAGGTTTTCAAACGGCAGGTTGAAGCCACTATCGATGAGCACCTGCCTGATCGAAGCCCTGAATCCGCGCTTGGCCGGGTAATAGACGTGGTAGGAGGGTTTATCGGACTCGATGAATTCCGTCGATACCATGCTGCGCACAAAAATATAGTCGTTGTCGAAATAATCGCGGTGGAACAGCGCACAGAAAACAGAATTGTAAAATGTTTCTGCAAGTTCCGGTTGTTTATGATTCTGGATCAACTGGACATATTCGCGTTTTACGTCAAACCAGAGCGCGCCGATAAAGCTGTCCAGATCGAATAGTTTGTGGAGGTCCCGGATCGCATCTTTCACGCGGATATCGTAAAACATGATGCGTTCCCGTGAAGCGATGCGCTCAGCCTCCCAGTCCGCATTTTCAAAGCGTTCGCGTGCACCCTTGGTGATTTTGCTAAAAATTGCAAAATGGCGGTCAAATCCGGTGAGAATAGACCGTGCTATATCTTTAGACAGCCCCTTGATGACGGTATCTGTCATATAGCAGTATTACCTCCAATATACGGGCCGGTCACTAATTTATTTACGCGAGGGTATTTCAAGTCGTTGTCGTTTTTCCCACAGGTTTTTTCGACTGATGCCAAGCATTTTTGCGAGTTGGGTTTCATTAAACTCGGGCTGAAATTTTTCCACGAAACTGACGAAATATTGGTCCAGCGAAAATCGCTGTTCGAGTTCGGTCAAGGTTTCCCCCCGCCCTGATGCAACCATACTCAGTGCCAGATCCTCTGATTCGATACAGTGTCCCTGACACAGTATAACGGCTCTTTCTATGATATTTTCCAGTTCGCGTACATTGCCTGGCCATGAATAATTTACCAGTTCTTCGTAAGCCTGAGCGCTAAAGGTCATCGATTTACGATGTATTCGATTTGACATCTTGGTCAATATAGCCTGCGCCAGTTTCTTGACATCGCCACCGCGGTCACGCAATGCCGGCACCTGTAGCTCGAACAGGCTAAGCCGATCATACAGGTCCTCTCGAAACCGCCTGTCTTCGACCATTTGTTGCAGGTTTTTATGGGTTGCGATCAAAAATCTGACATCGACCTTGATAAGCTTGCTGGAACCGACTCCTCGAATTTCGCCTTCCTGCAACACACGCAAAAGACTGGATTGTGCGTCGAGTGGTAATTCACCGATTTCATCGAGAAACAGCGTGCCGCCGTTGGCCGCTTCGATCAGGCCTTTTTTCACTTGCAGTGCACCGGTAAATGCACCTTTTTCCTGACCAAATAATTCCGCTTCGATCAGGTTTTCGGCAAAAGCAGCGCAATTGACACTGATCAGTGTTTGGTCTTTGCGCGAACTCTGTGCGTGAATAGAGCGTGCAACCAGTTCTTTACCCGTGCCCATTCCCCCTACGATCAGAACCGTAGCGTCGGTGGGAGCAACCCGACCGATGCGGTCGAGTAATTCCAGCATCGGTTCACAATCACCGATCATGCCGTCTATCGGGTAGTCTCTTGCAACCTCTTTTTGCAAAATTGTGTTCTGCTGTTCGATCATGGCCTTGTCCAGTATGCGTTTCACAGTCATGATCATTTCATCGTGGTTGAAGGGTTTGGCGATATAGTCGACTGCGCCGTCTTTCATCGCATCGACAGCCGACTGCACGGTGGAATAGCTGGTCATAATCAGTACTGGCGCCGGAGCTGCCTTGCGGATCAACGTGGTACCCGGTTCACCAGGCAGGCGTAAGTCGGAAATGATCAGGTCGAATTTTGTATTGGCCTTTTCCTCGGCTTCGGCCACCGAGCCGACACCGGTAACCAGATAGCCCTGCCTTTCAAGCAATCGGGTCAAACTTTCCAGGATGATCGGTTCATCCTCGACCACCAGGATATGACTCATGTACTCATCTCCTGTCCGGCGGTGGGTTCTTCCTCGTATATCGGCAGGCTAATTTCAAATTGGCAGCCTTCACCATAATGACTGGAGACTGAAATGGATCCGCCGTGTTCCTGAATGATGTTGTAGCTTAAGGACAGGCCAAGGCCGGTGCCTTCGCCTACATTCTTGGTGGTAAAAAATGGTTCAAAAACTTTGGAGAGATGTTCTTCCTTAATGCCCTGACCATAATCTTTGACAGTAATCAGTACATTTCTACCATTGGTTTTAGATTTGAACAAAATAGGCTGGCCCTGGCTGGAAGCATCGGCGGCGTTATTCAGCAGATTGACAAATACCTGCACCAGCTTTTGTGGATAACCCTTTACCCTAACCGAAGGATCGCACCGGTTTTGGTATTCCAGTTGTTTGCCTGCATCGCTGAGAGAAACCAGCTCGATCGCTGCTTCGATCGAATGGTGAATACTCAGTGACTCGGTGGCCTGATCGAGAGGGGTGCCAGCGTGACTAAAATTAACCAACGAGCCAACTATATTACTGACCCGGTCGGTTTGGGCGAGTATTTGCTTCAAGCCGTTTTGCAGCACTTCGGTATTACCTGGGTCGATCTGCATATCCTGCGCGAGACAGGCGATTCCGGTTATAGGATTACCGATTTCGTGAGCCACGCCGGTTGCGAGTTGGCCAATCGATGCCAGTCGTGCGCTATGCGCCAGTCTTTCTTCCAGCAAATAACGTTCGCTGTGGTCCTCCACGAGAATGACGATACCGCGATTTTTTTCCTGCTCGTTGGTTACCACCGCCTTGAATAAATTCAATATGTGCGGTTGACCGTTGATTTGAATCTTTCGCTTGGATATCTGAAATTCCTGGCTGTCTATAAACGCACTGAAAAGCTCACGCCAGGACTCATCCAGTTGTTTGATCGAAGTTCCAATAACCGATTCCTGTTCGATTCCAGCTATACGCGCCATGGCGTTGTTCCAGCTAATAATGCGATGGTCATGACTCAGCGTAACGACACCCAGAGGCAAGTCCTGTAGCACCTGGAAATGAAAACGCCTCAAAGCATCGAGCTCGCTGGAGACCCCTTCGAGTCGCGTGCGAGATTCTTCCTGTTTATCCTCGACAAACTGAATTGTGTCGGCCAGGGCCGATTTGGTGGCGAGGTCGATCTGCAGGTGTTCGTTGACGATCATGCGCGACAAAACCGGGCCGACAAGGCCAGAAAGATTACGGTTGATTTGAGCGCGCAGCATGGGTAAATCTTTGGTGCCTACTTCGACAGCGACAAGACCGAGGTCGACCAGCGCTCGACTGACTTCGTTGTGGGCCAGTTCGACACCGATAATTTTGGATAACTGCTGTTCAAATTCAGGAATCGATGCAGCCTGAACCGCGCCTTCGGGAATTAAAAATCCTTCGCGAAAGCAGGCGTCAGCAGCCTCGCGTTCTCCTTCGCTCTGCGGCCATTTAAGTGAGAATAAAATAAACATCAAACTATTCCACAATAAAGACCACAACGCGCTATCGGTAACGCTCATCGCCATATCGGGTATATTGAAAAACGGTGTGGTAATGATTCCAGCGCGCTCGAACAACGGCACTAGCAGGGTGACGGCCCAGATAGTGCCGCCAGTCAGCAGGCCTGCAATAAACCCAGCGCGGCTTGCGCGTTGCCAGTACAACAGCCCGACGATACCCGGCAGACACTGGGCTACTGCAACAAATGAAATCAATCCGAGTCCCACGAGCCCCTGGTGTTGACGCTGCAGCAGGAAAAAACCGTAGCCGGCCGCGATGATCGAAACGATCACCAGGCGGCGACCCCATAACAACCACTGGTACATGCTGGTACCTGGCGATAATCGGGGTGGGAAGCTGGCCGGTAATACCAGGTGATTCATACACATCGACGTGAGCGCGAGCGTGGTAACGATGATCATCGCGCTGGCGGCCGATATTCCGCCAAGAAAGGTCATTACCGGTAATATCGTTGAACCGCTTTCCAGCGTGATACCGAGTACATAAAAGTCCGCTGGAATCGCCAAGTCAAGCGATTCTCCTGCCCACAGTATAGGCGGGATAGACAGGTTCAGTAAAAGCAAAAACAGTGGAAATGCCCAACTCGCGGTATCCATACTTCGATGGTCGATATTTTCAACAAAGATCATGTGGAACTGGCGTGGCAACAGGAAAGCGGCCGCAAACGACAGCAGCATCAGCGTCGCCCAGGGCCCTTCACTGACCGGGGCAAACAAGGCTGTCGTCGCTTCGGGATTATCCACGAGGAATTGATTGAGTTTGGAAAACCCGCCAAAAATGCCGAATACCGCGAACAGGCCGACGATTATCAGGGCTATCAACTTGATCAGGGATTCGAATGCGATCGCCACCACGAGGCCATGGTGTTTTTCGCGCAGAGAGATGTGGCGAGCCCCAAAAAGTATGGAAAAAAGTGCAATGGTGAGACAGAATCCGAGCGCAATAATCCAATGTTCTGAGCCCCGGGTCATCATCTGCAAGGTGCTGGTGACGGCCTGTATCTGTAGCGACATATAGGGCAAGGTGCCAGCCAGCATAAACAGGGTCACCAGTATGCCTGCTGCCTGAGAGTGGTAGCGGAAGGCGAATAAATCGGCCAACGATGCCAGACGGTAGGTTTCGGTGAGCTTTAAAATCGGTCGTAACAATATGGGCGAAGCCACGAATGCGAGCGTGGTGCCGAGGTAAATCGTCAGAAAGTTAAACCCTTCCTTTTGAGCAAAACCAACGCTGCCATAGAAGCTCCAGGAAGTGGCATAGACGCCGAGCGAAAGCGTGTAAACCATTGGATGGCGTACCACCGATTCGGGTATCCACCCGCGATCGGTCGCGCTGGCGATTAAGAACAGTAGCCCCAGGTAGAGTACGCCTACCAGGAACAGTTGCCACAGTTCAAAAAGCATACTGCATTATCTGGAAGCTCTGCGACGCAAATGCCTTTGCAGTCCGAAGCTGAGCAGGATAATCCCGAACCAGACCAGGTACGGGGTATACCAGGCGCTGTCGCTCCCGGTCCACAGGTGTAGTAAAGGAGGTAATAACGGCAACAGCGCTATCAGGACGACGATGATAGTGATTTCGGTGGCACGGTATTCGGTGGCAGACGTTGGCATTTGTTGTTACCCCTGGTTACCATCTGGCGCAGCAAAGTGTTACTTAATGTGACGTTATCGTCAACCTAAAATATAGCTGCGGCCTCAGCACTCGAAATATCGCCCTAAACCAACCTGTCCATTGCTGGCCCGAAATGTTAAATTGCTATGCTTGAATGAGCGTCAGTAAAATGTCTGGCACTAGCAGATACTAATAACACACACAAACGCGAGGAAGACCAATGTCAGAAACAAAAACCTATCCGGCGCCGGCCGAATTCGCAGCGCAGGCGAATATCAATGCTGACCAGTACGCTGAAATGTACCAGCAATCTATCGAAGATCCAGAAGGATTCTGGTCCGAGCAGGCTGAAAACTATATCTCCTGGTTCAAGCCCTGGGATACGGTCAGCGACTGGAGTTTTGGCGAAGACGTCCACATCAAATGGTTTGAAGGCGCCGAACTGAATGTCTCCTACAATTGTCTTGATCGACACCTCGAAACTCGTGCAGACCAGGTCGCTATCATCTGGGAAGGTGATGACCCCAGCGAAGATCGTAAGCTCACCTATGCCGAGTTGCACGAAGAAGTATGCAAGTTTGCCAATGTACTGAAAAGCCGGGGCGTGAAAAAAGGTGACTGTGTCTCAATTTATATGCCGATGGTGCCGGAAGCAGCGGTGGCGATGCTCGCCTGTACCCGGATAGGCGCGATACATTCGGTCGTGTTTGGTGGCTTCTCGGCCGATGCGCTTCGCGACCGAATTCTCGACTCGGATTGTCATGTCGTTATTACCGCCGATCAGTCTGTACGCGGTGGTAATAAGGTCCCACTCAAAGCCAATGCCGATCAGGCGGTTAGCGAGTGCCCGAATGTAGAAACGATCATTGTGATACAACGCGGCGGTGAGAAAGTCGACTGGAATGAACCGCGGGACGTCTGGTACCACGAAGCCATGGCCCAGGCCTCCGCCGAGTGCGAGCCCGAAATTATGGGCGCCGAGGACCCGCTGTTTATCCTCTATACCTCCGGTTCTACCGGAAAACCAAAAGGAGTCCTGCATTCGACGGCCGGTTATTTGTTACAGGCAGCGATGACTCACAGGCTGGTATTCGATTATAAGGATGGTGAAATTTACTGGTGTACCGCCGATGTTGGTTGGATAACCGGCCATACCTATATCGTCTATGGCCCGCTCGCCAACGGCGCGACTACCTTAATGTTTGAAGGTATTCCCACCTACCCGGATATATCCCGATTTTGGCAGGTATGCGACAAGCATAATGTATCGATTTTTTACACCGCACCGACCGCAATTCGCGCCCTAATGGCTGCCGGCGATGAACCGGTGAAAAAGACATCGCGCGCGTCCTTGCGCCTGCTGGGTACGGTGGGCGAACCGATCAATCCAGAAGCCTGGCTATGGTATCACAATGTCGTCGGTGACGGCCGCTGCCCGATCGTCGATACCTGGTGGCAAACCGAAACCGGTTCTCACATGATCACACCTTTACCCGGCGTGACAGCGACTAAACCAGGTTCTGCAACCTTTCCATTCTTTGGGGTGCAGCCTGTATTACTGGACGACGAAGGCAATGAAATTGAAGGCAATCCGGCTTCGGGCAACCTCGCGATCAAAGCCCCCTGGCCATCGATGATGCGAACCATTTATGGTGATCCAAAGCGTTTTTTCGAGACTTATTTTGCGATGTTCAAGGGATATTATTTCACCGGTGACGGCGCGCGGCGCGATGAAGACGGTTATTACTGGATAACCGGTCGCGTCGACGATGTACTCAATGTATCGGGCCACCGCCTCGGAACCGCCGAAATCGAATCGGCGCTGGTGAAACACGATAAAGTCGCCGAGTCCGCCGTGGTCGGCTATCCGCACGATATTACCGGGCAGGGCATATACGCCTATGTCACTCTGATGGTTGGTGAACAGGGTAGCGATGAACTGCAAACCGAGTTAGTCAACCTGGTACGCAAGGAAATCGGTCCCTTCGCCAAGGTCAATATCGTCCAGTGGGCGCCCGGATTACCCAAGACCCGATCGGGTAAAATAATGCGTCGTATTCTGCGTAAAGTTGCGGCCAATGAAGTAGATGACCTCGGCGATATTTCCACCCTGGCCGACCCTTCGGTGGTAGAAAACCTGATCGAAAATCGATTGAATCGGTAGTCATCAGTAAGTTCTTGCAGCCTGGATCGCAATAGCCTGGTCCAGGCTTTTTTATGCGGATTGTAGGGTAATGTTTTAATCAATCACTGATAAAATGCCCTGATATCGTTTTAGTGCTCGATTTACCGTGTCTATTCTGCCCAACCTGACAAGCAAAACCCGATATGCATCCTTACCCGATCATTTTTATCGGCGGGTACAGCCTTTACCGCTGAATAACCCCTATCTGGTTAGTTTTAGCCCAGGCATGGCAGAAATACTGGAAATCGATCCGGCATCGATAACCACACCCGAATTTACCGAAGTATTTACCGGTAATCGCTTACTCAATGGTAGCGAGCCGATCGCGACTGTTTATTCAGGGCATCAATTCGGGCAGTACGTACCCCAACTGGGAGACGGCCGGGCCCTGGTATTAGGCGAAGTTGAAGACAGGGAGGGCACCACCTGGGAAATTCAGCTCAAGGGTGCCGGCCTGACACCCTTTTCACGCATGGGCGATGGTCGCGCGGTGTTGCGTTCGACAATCAGGGAATTTCTGTGTAGCGAGGCGATGGCCGGATTGGGCATACCCACCACAAGAGCCCTGTGTATTACCGGTAGCAAAGACGAAGTCTATCGCGAGAAAATAGAATCGGCCGCGGTTCTGACACGAGTCGCGACTAGCCATGTTCGATTTGGCAATTTCGAATTTTTCTTTTATCGCCAGCAATACGATGATTTGAAACTACTCGCCGATTTCGTTATCGATCAATATTATCCGGCTAGCCGTGAGGCTGAAAACCCGTACCTCGATTTGCTGCAACAGGTAATCGACAAAACAGCCCGGTTGATCGCACGATGGCAGTTGGTTGGGTTCACCCATGGTGTGATGAATTCCGACAATATGTCGATTCTGGGACTTACTATCGATTACGGCCCTTATGGATTCCTCGATACCTGTACCGCGCACTTTGTCTGCAACCATTCGGATCACCTGGGGCGATACGCTTACGACCAGCAACCGCAAATCGGCCTGTTTAACCTGAGTTGTCTGGCGCAGGCTCTGTTGCCCTTAATCGATGATCAAAATGAGCAGGCAGCGGCCGATAAGGCACAAGAAAAACTAAACTCCTATCAATCACTTTATACCGAATACTATGAACAGGGTATGCGAGATAAACTGGGGTTAAAAGAGGTGCACCCGGGTGACGGTCACCTGATTGAAAACCTGTTTAGTGCGATGGAAAACCAGGTCGATTTCACGCGCTTTTTTCGGGCACTCAGTCAATTCGAAGAGACTGGTGAGAATCATATTTTGCGCGATCGATTTATCGAACCAGGTCGATTCGATCGATGGGCCGATATTTACCGTGCACGACTGGCATTAGAAAAATCAGACCCGGCGGAACGCCGGCAGAGAATGCGCCGCGTAAACCCCAAATATGTACTGCGTAATTATCTGGTGCACAGGGCGATCGTTAAGGCCGAAAGCGATGATTTCGGTGAAATCGAGACATTGCTTAGCTTACTGACCAGGCCATTCGACGAACAACCCGAGATGGAGTCGTATGCCGACGAGCCACCCGACTGGGCTAACACCCTTGAATTGAGCTGTTCTTCTTAAGGCTATCCGCCAGCAAATTATCCATTGCAAGTTCTCATTATTTTCTCTACACTGTCTGAGAAGATAATGAGAAGTAGAGGTGGGCATGCTCACATCACAGGAAAACAATGCATTAACATTTATTCGCCAGTACCTGGCGCAGCATGGTTACGCACCAAAATTCAAGGAAATAGGGTTGGCGATTGGAGTCACTTCGCAGGGTACGATACATAGATACGTGCAGTCACTGGAAGACAAGGGTTATATCGAACGGTCTAAAGGCAACGCGCGCGGTATGAGCCTGGTCGAATTACCGCTGGTCAGCCCGCCAGTCATTCCGCTGGCAGGTCGAATTGCCGCTGGAATGCCTATCGAGGCAGTTGAAGATCAGCAGGAGCTCAATCTGGCCGAAATGTTTATGGGTCCGGAGCTATTTGCCTTGAGAGTAACGGGGGATTCGATGATCGATGCGGGGATTCTGGATAACGATTATGTGATTATCAAGAAGCAACCGGTTGCGAAAGACGGAGATATTGTGGTTGCGATGATCGACAAGGTCGAGGCCACATTAAAGCGTTTCAAACGAAAAAGCGCTACCGAAGTCGCCCTGATTCCAGAAAATGCCGATATGGAAACCATGGTTTATGCTGCTGAAAGGATCAATATTCACGGCGTCCTGGTCGGCCAGATGCGGAATTATCGGTAACTATCGCCGAGAGCACCAACAGTAGGCGCTCTAGGCGACGCAGGAGCAGTTGCCGAGCCGGGAATCTATTAATCATTTTGTAGGTTGGGGTGAGCCGCGCGAACCCCAACATAAACAATTTTAGGCTGGTACAACAACCGTTGCTGATTAATCGCATTGCTTTGTTGGGGTTCGTCCCTCTCGGCAACCTACCAGCGCTGCGCACTTTCCGGAATGACGGTAAAAGACATGGAAATATCCGAGGTATTTTTAATTGGAACTCACCATTAATCGTAAGCTAAATTTGTTACAATCCCGGTATTCCATATAGGACTTTCCTTTTAAATGCTGGATGCTTGTATCAACCCACCGCTAACACTTTCCGCTGAATGTTAAAACTTATGAGCCCTGCCTTGAGGGGCCGTACTAGCACAGGGCACGGTAATCGTGAAGACTGGAACAACATCCGGCAAATGATGCCCTTCGTCTGGGACTACAAGGGCAGGGTGTTGCTGGCTCTTGGGTGCCTGGTAGTCTCCAAGCTGGCAATGGTCGGAATTCCGGTCGTGTTGAAATTTATCGTCGATGCACTGGATACCAGTAACGGGCAAATTGCGGCTGTCCCCGTCATTTTCTTGCTGGCTTACGGATTTCTGCGTTTTATCAATTCGGGGTTTAACGAATTACGCGATGCAATATTCGCCCGGGTGCGTTATCACGCGATGAACAGCCTGTCGGTGACGACACTGAATCACTTGCATAATTTGTCCCTGAGGTTCCACCTTGAACGCAATACCGGCGCGATCTCGCGGGACATGGAACGGGGTGCGCAAAGTATCAGCTCGATTCTCAATTACCTGGTATTTAGTATTTTCCCGACCTGTGCTGAGTTTCTGTTGGTTGCTGCGATTTTATTCAGTCAATACGACAATCAATTTGGCAGTATCATTTTCCTGACAGTCATACTCTATATCGGATTCACTCTGGCCGTAACCGAGTGGCGGATGCATTTTCGTCACGAAATGAATGCCCTCGATTCGAGCGCAAATGGCCGTGCGATGGATAGCCTGCTGAATTATGAAACGGTTAAATACTTCAATAATGATACGCTCGAAATCGATCGTTACCGGCAAACTATGGAACAGTGGGAAGACGTGGCAGTTAAGAGTCAAACCACGATGTCGATACTTAATTTTGGACAGGGAGCGATTATCGCTATTGGCGTTACCGGTATAATGTTTCTGGCCGCCGAAGGAGTGGCTCAGAAAACGCTGAGCCTCGGCGACCTGGTATTAATCAATACCATGATGTTGCAACTTTTTTTACCACTGGGTTTCCTCGGCATTATTTATCGGTCTCTCAAGTATGCACTCGTTGATATGGACATGGTGATCAAGCTACTTCGTAAACCGATTGAGATAATTGATATTCCTGATGCCAGCGACCTGGTACTGAATAAAGCGACAGTCGAATTTAAAAATGTCGGGTTTTACTATAATGAAGATCGGCAAATCTTGAACGATATCAGCTTCAAGGTCGCAGATGGAAAGAAACTGGCCATAGTGGGCCCATCGGGGGCCGGTAAGTCGACTATTGCGAGACTGTTATTTCGCTTCTATGACCTTACTCGGGGCGAAATTCTGGTTAACGGGCAAAATATAGCCAGGATCACGCAGGATAGCCTGCGACGTGCGATCGGCATCGTACCGCAGGACACGGTGCTGTTTAATGACAGTATTTTATACAATATCAGGTATGCAAAACCCGATGCGTCCGAACAGGAAGTGTTCCACGCGGCCAGGCTAGCGAATATCCATGATTTTATCGAAAGCCTGCCACAGGGCTATGCTACTATGGTGGGTGAGCGCGGATTAAAATTATCCGGTGGTGAAAAACAACGGGTTGCGATAGCACGCGTACTGCTTAAAGATCCTGCTATATTGGTGTTCGATGAAGCGACTTCGAGTCTCGACAGCCATTCTGAAAAGCTTATCCTTTCTGCGCTTGAAAAAATATCACGTGACAAGACCACCCTGGTAATAGCTCACCGCCTGTCGACCATCGTCGATGCAGATACTATCGTGGTAATGGACGAGGGTCGGGTTAAGGAGCAGGGCAATCACCAGGAATTGATGTCGAGGGGAGGAATTTACGCCGATTTGTGGGCCATTCAGCAGAAAAAAGCCGAGAAACAGAAAATAGTAGAACAAGATTCTGACCAGGCGCGTAAGCAATGACTGATCTGACTCACTGTGAAGCGAGTGAACCCTTTGTGTAATTAGCTAACGGACTCGCCTTGTTGTGATTTTTTCAAACCATGTTCGACCGCAAGCACCGCGGCTTCTACCCTCGAATGAATATTTAACTTGCGCAATATGGCTTTAACGTGCAATTTGACCGTCCCATCCGAGATTCCTAAATTTCTCGCGATTACCTTGTTGCTCTGACCTTCGGCCAACAGGCGTAATATTTCTGTTTCCCGTGGTGTCAGGTCATCGAACAGTGAATCCGACTCATCCAGATCGATAAAATCTCCCTTGACTACCTTAGCCAAAATTGGTGTCAGGGTGGGGGCGACGACGGTCTTGCCATCGACAATATCGCGCAACGCGACTACCAGTGAGTCAGGCTCCATGTCTTTCAATAAATAACCCCGAGCGCCAGAGCGTAGTGCTTCGATCAAATCCTTTTCATCGGCGCTGGTGGTCAACACGGCGATTGGCATCGACACGCCCTTTTCCTGTAGTGCGCTCAGCACCCCCAGACCATTAATTTCCGGCATGCGCATATCCAGTAAAACAACGTCTGGCTGTAATTCATCGATTAAACGAATACCTTCGTTTCCGTCTCCAACCGACGCTATAACATCAATTTCCCGTCTGGCTAACAGGCTTTCGAGACCCGCGCGAAACAGGGTATGATCATCTATAACAAGGACCCGCAAGTTCATCATATTTTAACTAGTGTTGAAAGTTGGTATCGATAGAAACGACGTCTTCCGGTTTCTTGTCTTCCTGGTCGATCTCCAGGATCATACGAACGCCTTCGCCTGGTTCACTCTCCAGCGTAAATTCAGCTTTTATTCTTGCTGCACGCTCACGCATACTTTTCAGGCCGATTTGCTCACCGGGCAGTGCGTCTCTTGAAGACTGCTGGATTCCGACACCGTCGTCCTCGATTAAAATCCGGATTCGATTATTTTCCAGTATTCGTACCATCACGCGCGCCACCGTGGCTTCGCTGTGTTTACGGATATTATTCAGTGCCTCCTGGACTATACGCATGACTTCAAGATGAACCCGATCGGTGAGTTGCAAGGAGTTGTCTACCGTATGCTGGAAGAATATCGAAATATCTGATTCGCTGCGGAAACGCTTCACTATATCGGTCACAGCGTCGATCAGGGTGAGGCTGCTGATGGGTGCCTGGAAATGCGCTATCAGGCTTCGAAGCTCTGTATTCGCTTCTTCGACGGTATTTTCGATCCGTTCCAGTTGTTGTTTGGGATCGGCTTCATCGTCCTGTTGTAAAATCTCATCCAGGATTCGTACCTGGAAACGGATGCTGGTCAGGGTTTGGGCAAGTGAATCGTGTAATTCGTACGAAAGCCGATTTCTTTCCTGGATGATAGACAATTTGCTCGACTCGGCATCTAGCCGGGACTTGGCAATGGCCACGCCCAGGTGCTTGCCGATGCTGGTGAAGAGTTCCTTGTAATCACCGTGATCCTGATAGTATTGCTTTTCAATAAACAGGTTGTATACCCCTAGCGTTTGTCCCCGGTATTGTAGCGGTACGACGATCAGGCCGAGATCCTGCCGGAAAAATGGATGATCAACCTGTTTTTGGCAGAGCAGCAGGTTTTCCTGGTAAACAAAACCATCGTAACTGGTGTTTAAACTACAAACACAGCCAGGGGAAGGTATGGTTTTTTCGTAGGCCAACAGTTCCTCGTCAAAACCGATGCTGGAAACCAGTTCCATCTGATCGTCGGCATTAATCAATCGCACCGCTCCGGCTGATGCATGAATGATGCTTGTCAAGGATACGAGGAATTGCTCCAGCAGATCGCTCAGGTTTGATGAGGAATTAATACTCGATGCGACATCGTAGAGGATAGTCAGCGATAAGGTTTTCTGCTCGGTATATTCGGTAAATTTGGCTAACTGTTGTTCGGTATTTCGTGACAGGTTATTCATCATGGTACCGAAATCGTTCAGGTCTACGGCAAGTTCAGATATTTGTCCGTGGCGTGGCACGGGTATTTTGCTGGTCAACTCGCCACTGCGCATTTTTTGCACCCAGGCCTCGGTATCGAGCAAGGGTCCGATATAGTCCTTCCACAGCAGGGACATCATTAGACCAAGTCCCGCAAAGACGCCTAGACTGAGAACGACGAAAATGCTCTGGTTCCTGTAGGACTCTCCAGGGGGGTAAGCGACGGTTGAATAGATCAGCAGTGAAATAATCAGGGTCAGAAAAACCACCGATCCGAGAATCCGGCATTTTTTCATGCATTGCAGAACAAGTTGCCAACGCGGAGAACTAAATACCGAGGTATTCCACAAGAAATTCGAGGTTACTCGCTCGTCGTCAGCTTTGATCGACATATCGGGCCTTAATCCTTATCCGTCGATTTTTCTATTACCCTGATAGAGATTCGCATAATCGCATGGCTAATCCCATTTTCACTCGCGGAAAACTCAAATTGACTGGCGGCTCTCTTGCTTATGATGATCATCGTGGATGGTATTTTTACAATGAATAATAAAATTGACGAAACGGTCGACCCAATCACAGGTATCAGTTTGCCTCAAATGGCAGTAGCTCGCCAGTAAATTGCCGATTATTATACCATCGTTTATGCCGTCAATACCGTGGCCACGTTTGACCCGGTAGGCAAACTGCGTATCAGGCGCCAGGTTGACCAGCGACGAGTAATGAAATTCGTGCGCATTTAAAGACCTGGGCCCCTGATTTCCAAACCATGGGTGCCCCTGGGTCGACTCGAGCTTCACATAACCGCGGCCCTGCGGTTTACTGTGCATCACCACATCGGCGGGTATCACGCCAGCCATCGGCAGTGTTACCTCGTTATACTGAATATTTCGGGACAAATACATCAAACCACCACATTCGGCATAAGCAGGCAAACCGTTTTCTATATTTCCTTTAATATCAACGAGTAATGAGCGATTTCTAGAAATATCCTCAAGACCGGTTTCAGGAAATCCTCCGCCTATAAACAGTCCATCGATATTTTCTGGTAAAGCGGCATCGGTGGAGGTGTCAAACTCGACCAGGGTAACCCCGAGTTCCGCGAAGCGTTCAAGGTCAGACGGGTAATAAAATCCAAAATTCCGGTCTTTGGCTATCGCGACACGTAGGCCGCATTGTTGCAGTTGTTTGCAAAACTCCAATTTAAAGTGATGTGTTTTAGTCATTTCACAGGCCAAAATTTTCTCCAGATCGACTTCGTCGCTTACGCGCGCCTGCAGTTTCTGGATAAATTTATGCGCCCCTTTTCCAACCTCATTTCCGGGTATCAGGCCCAGGTGTCTCTCCACCAGAGCGAGTGTCCTGTCGCGTCCGACCACGCCGAAAATTGGTATGTCGGTGTAGGTTTCTATTGCCCCGACGAGCTTCGAACGATGTCGACTGCCAGCTACTTTATTTAATATAACACCTGCAATCTGAAGGTCTGGCTCAAACGCTTGAAGGCCTTTGAGTAATGGTGCTATGCCCCGAGTAATACCAAAACTGTCTAACACCAGTACCACCGGCAGGTTTAATAACCTGGCCAGTGCAGCGTTACTGTCCGATCCATCCAGCGAAAGGCCGTCGTGCAAGCCCTTGTTGCCTTCAACCAGTGCTACATCGTTATTCGCGGCGTAATGGTAAAACTGCGATTGAATAAAATTGCTGGTAGAAGTATAAAAATCGAGGGTGTGACATGGCTTGCCGCTCGCGAGCCCTAGCCAGACCGGATCGATGTAATCCGGCCCTTTCTTAAAAGGCTGGACACTATAGCCTCTACTTTTCAAGGCAGCGCATAAACCCGTGGATAGCATTGTTTTGCCCGAAGACTTATGCGCGGCTGAGATATACAGGGCAGTCATGGCGACTCCGGTAGTATACGAAAGACGCGCAAAGCCAGGCCAGCCAGTAGCAGGCTGATGGCGAATCCACCCAGGCCGAGCATGATTTCCCAATGCGAAGGCGAGTAGCCTGTAATCACACCATCGAAAAAAGTCGACATACTGTCGTAGCCTTCGATCAGTGGCATCGGATAGGCCTGACCACCGATTATCAGGGCATAAAATTGCGCCATGCCGCCAAGGATCACCAGGCTACTGATCAGTATAGTGCTAGCCCTGTTATTGTGTTTATACCGGAATCCGAGTAGCAAGAGCGGTGCGATATTTCCGAGGATTAAATGCCCACCCCAGACCAGCCAGGGATAAATATCGGTCCCGGCAAGCAGGAATTTTTCAAATTCCCGTGCACCGAACCACCAGAAATTGGCCGCATGGTAGAGCAAGCTCACCGCCAGGCCACAGACGAGGAATAGTGCGAGCAATCGGCATAATCGATGTTTAAATGTCTGCCAGCTTTGCTCGGGCAGGAATAGACACAATACGAGCAGGTAACAGGCGAGGCCGTAACCGAGCGAAAGTACGATAAACATCGGGGCCATGATGAGGATGTCGTAAGCCTCGCGGGCCACCAGCACACCGAAGATAGAGCCGGTTCCTGCGGTGAGTATCAGGCGCCAGCAAAATGCGGTGATTCCTGCTGCCTTGCGGTATTTCTCGACCTGCCAGTCGAGCATGGTCCACAGGTATATCAATGCTATGCCGATAAAAACGGTGTACAAAATGATATTCCAGGCAAATATTGATTTGAAATTGTAGTGGCTCATCGCAATCAGCAAGCGGTCGGGTCGCCCCAGGTGCAGCAGGATGACACTCAAGCCGCCGCTCAGTAACGTGGTA
>JADFMY010000163.1 GCA_022563685.1 Pseudomonadota bacterium
GCGCCCAATTGTCGCAATCGAATTCGCTGGCCCAACCTGGCAAAGGACGGTTGCCGAATCGATCGAACAACGCGCCGCGCCGAAATGGGCGGTTGATGAGGACAGCGATGCCGCGCTCGGCGGCGAGAGGCAGAAGGCGTTGTTCCGCTTCGCGGTCGACGACGTTATAGGTAAACTGCACGAAGTCGAAGGTTTCGTCAGTCAACGCCCGCTCGAGTTTGCGGTGCCTACGGCCGTGCGACGTAGTAATGCCGATATAACGAATACGGCCGTCGGCTTTCCACTGTTTCAGGGTTTCGAGGTGATCGCGCCAGTCGAGCATGTTGTGGATTTGCATGAGGTCGAAACGCGGTACGCCCCATAACTCTCGCGAGGTTTTCATTTGCCGGATGCCGAACGCCTGGCCGAGCATCCAGACCTTGGTTGCACTAAACAACCCCGAGTGTTTCTGAATCCGGGCCAGGCTGTAGCCGATCACGTCCTGTGCGGCGCCGTACATCGGCGACGAATCGATCATGCCGCCACCGCGGCTAAAAAATCCTTCGAGAATCTTGACGCAACGCGCGCGGTCGTCTCGGTCGCTGCCGACGTCGAAGGTGAGCCAGGTGCCCATACCGATGATCGGAATCGGTTCCCGGGTTGCAGGAATCTGGCGGGTCAGCAGCCCTGGATTCGGGTTTGTGGCGGCTATTAACTTGCGCTCGGGTATCAGCGGCAACAGGGCCAGGCCGCCAAGCGACCTTAACAGCACACGTCGATTAATTATTCTGGCCATGATGCGAATTAGAGCGGTGTGTGAAAAAATTGTTCAGTATTTCGGTACCGCAGTCAACATTGGGTCGATCTGATTTAAATAATCTGCCGAAATCCACTCGGGTGCAATATTCGGCACGACGCAGAACTCGTGTACTTGAGCGCCCAAACGGAGGTATCGATCTAGTGGTTTCCGGGCCGGATAAGATTATCCGCGCTTATACCGGGCTATGCCCTAAGCACCTTATTTATAGGTCTGCTTTCCCGATAACGGACGCTTATAAGCGCTAACTAGGAGGCAATCTTCGGCACTATGCGGACGTTCAACATCCAAACAGAAATCGATCGATACTGATCCCTTTGGCCCTGATCATTCCGGACTGTCGCGATATCATCCAAACAAGTGATGGTCGTGCGCCCATAACGCGCTATGATAACCGCTGGTTAATAACAGACGCTTCGGACTATACCGAAATGTCATCGAGGGGGAAAATGAAACTTTTTCATCTACCTGTTTTTCTCATCCTGGTTGCTGCTACCACGGTTTTCGCAGGAGAGCGCCAGAATACCAATTTGACCGTCACTCCGGTTAACTGCGGCGATGGTTTCAGCTGTGAGCGGGTCGTCGGTAATTCAAAGGGCAATCACGAACTCGACTGCACCGTGATTTTGCGGGATGTTTTGTTATTTGGGACCACCTACCCTGTAATTGCCTGGGCGAATGGCTGGGAGCAGGGCAATGTGCTCGGCCAGTGCGTTACCGACGGTTACATACCCGGTCTAAAGAACTGGGCCGCCGCCGGGCCGTATATCGTCGTTGCCGCTAATGCCTGGTCGGCAGGAAGTCCCGACGTGCTGCAATGTCTTGAGTACGTCGTCGAGAGTGGCAAGTATCCCGCCAATAACCGGGCGGGTCTCTCCGGTCACAGCCAGGGCGGCGGTGCCGTGGTCAAGGCGGGCGATGGAGGCAAGACTGGTATCGTTATTACTGCAACGATTCCGATGAACCCGTACGGTCCCGACTGGGTCGACACCGGGAACCAGGACGGCCCGATGCTGTTGCTCGGCGGTGATGCGGATACGACGACTCCGGTGGGTTCATTCATCAGCGTCTGGGACGAAGTACAGTACAGCCAGCCAGGCAGTATTCTCGCGGTACGCCTCGGTGGAACCCACAACAACGACGCCTGGGGCGTCAACGAGGATGGTTCTACGATGACCTGCGAAGACGCTGCATCGGTTGACTTTGGTGAGTTTTACGGCCCGGCTACTACGCTCTGGTGGGATCTGCACCTAAATCAAAATGAGAATGCACGCGGCGAGCTCGAGGTACTGCTCGGCGGTGCCGACTGGTGCGTGAGCTATCCCGGATTCCCGAACTGCTAGCGATCACTGACGCCAACGGCCAAGGCCCGGTATCAACTCTATCGATACCGGGCTGCCGGAAAAAGAAGGTATCTGAGTGTCTCAGTTGGGTCGGGAGCAGCCGTTTATACCCGAAAACTGAATGTCTGCTTCGGGGTAATTTATAATTCAAACTAAATGTGCAATTTTATGAATAAATCCCTCCAAAACACCGATAAAACTGGGGTGTATTGGTAGGGTTTTATGAATTTAATGATTGTAAGTTATTGAATTATAAAGATTGTTACACAGACTTTTAATCAGGTGGTCGCGCGTTCGAATCGCGCACGGCCCACCATTTATTCTATTTAAAACAATCACTTACAAGTAAATTCATAATTGACTTCCAGGCGTTGTTATGAGTATTAGAAAAATTATCGTTTGTGACGTTGTTCGTTGTTTGCCGAGTGATCGCTTTCCAGTTATTACGGTATTAACATGAAAGGGTCAATTGCCGAAGCCCGAACCGGGTTTCCGGTATTCCTCACGCGGCGGTGCGAAGATATCAAGTAGGGTAGCGCCGTCTGGCCCAACTCGTATGCCATGTTTGACCCCGCCTGGCGTGCGCCAGAAATCGCCCTTTTTGAACGGCACGTCGATTCCATCCTGAATCCTCACGCCACTACCTTCCAGACACATTCCCCATTGCTCCTCGGGATGCGAATGGATGCTACCTGTAGTATTTGCCTCGCAGTGCACCACCGACAGCATCGCCTGCTCGCCGGGAAAAACGTGCGCCGTAATCCCCTCGGCAAGCTGCCGAAAGATTCCCTTTGAGAGGTCCTCGATGTTGAAAAAGTTTTCGGTTGCCAAGATTAGGAGCCCATGAGTTTACTCTACGCTTTGCCACCATTGCTGGAAGGCTTCCTCGCTGAAAGGAAGGACACTCCCAAGCTCGCCACTTAGTTCCTGCCAGACAGGCAGCGCCGCCTCGGGAACTGCGATCAGTAGAGGTATACCTTCCATAATAGTTTGGAGTATCTCATCGATCAAACCTTTGCCGCTTTGCTCTAACTCGCCAAATTTCTCCACCACCACCAGGTCCAGACGATCACTGATAGCGTTACGAATAATATCGGTTGTCTCTGCAAGGGCTGCAACATCCAGGCCGCACTCATCGTCGTTCTTCACCGGGCGCGTTATAGGGATGCGGCGGTTAGTTGAAACATCTATGGCATTAAGTCCTACTATTCCACCTTCCGAATCGAACAGCGCTTCCTGGAGAATCCCTCCGACACGTGTATTGAGCGTCTTTTGTTTCTCAACGAATTTCAAAAGCGCCATCCTGTCGCCAGTGTCCGGTTTATAAACTGCGGCGGCGAAAGGTGCGATGGTTTGATTGGTTGTCATAGGTCCAGATTATCATGAATTGCCTGGGCCTTCATTCCCTGAATCGCCTCAGGGATTCAGGAGACTCGGTTGTTTGCGTCAAGCCGCCATGGATAACTCTTTCAGTTGGCCATGTTTGCAAGGTGAACACCTTGCGTCCCTGAAACACTCGAACTCGATGCACCCCGGGCCGGCGAGGTCAAGATTGCCGCCTGCGCCATTTGCCACAGTGACATCATTTTCATGGACGGTGGCTGGGGTGGTGAGGTCCCCGCGGTGTATGGACACGAGGCGGCGGGGGTGGTCGATGAAATTGGCCCCGGGGTCACATCGGTGAAACCGGGCGATCATGTCGTGGTTACGCTGATCCGATCTTGCGGCCACTGTTTCTTTTGCGCCCAGGGCGATCAGCACATCTGCGAAACACAGTTTCCCCTGGATGCCAACAGCCCACTGCATGACGACGCTGGGCAGTAGTGTGGTGGTCATCGGCACCGGTGGCGTCGGACTCAACAGCGTTCAGGGTGCCATGTTGGCGGGAGCCCGCACCATCGTGGCTATCGATTTATCCGACAGCAAGCTCGCGGCAGCAACGGCGTTTGAAACTGGACGAGCTCATTTCCAATCGCTACCCGTTGGAACAGATCAATGAAGCGGTGGCTTCGGCTCGACAGGGTGAGGCTCTGCGAAACGTGATCGTGTTTTAGTATCCCGGCAAGCTGTGCGATTTTCCGTCATCTTGCCACGATCATGTA
>JADFMY010000164.1 GCA_022563685.1 Pseudomonadota bacterium
CACCGCTTCCCAGCCGAAAAATAGCTGGAGAAAATTGTTCGACATCACCAGCATCAGCATGGAAAAGGTAAACAACGCGATATAGCTGAAAAAGCGCTGGTAACCCGGGTCGTCGTGCATATAGCCGATGGTGTAGACATGCACCGCCAGCGAAACACTGGTGACCACGACCATCATCAGCGCGGACAGGCTGTCGATCAGAAAGCCGATTTCGAAGCGAATACCGTCGCTCACCATCCAGGTATAGACCGACTGGTTATAAATCGCAGCGCCATCGAAGGCGACATCTTTCAACACGATGAGCGAAAGCACAAAAGAAGCTCCCACGCCCAGTATCGCTGCCCAGTGAGCACCTTCGCGCCCGATCTTTTTGCCGAAAAATCCGGCGATAATAGCGCCGAGCAGGGAGGTCAGCGGGATAGCAAGATAGATAGATTCCATGCTCACCCTTTTAACTCGCTGATATCGGCGACATTGATTGAACCCCTGTTACGGAATAGCACGACCAGAATTGCGAGCCCGATAGCTGCCTCGGCAGCGGCAACCGTGAGTATAAAGAACACGAATACCTGGCCTGCAAGATCATTAAGATAATGCGAAAAGGCGATGAAATTCAGGTTTACCGACAGCAGCATCAATTCGATCGACATCAGTATAATAATGACATTTTTCCGATTGATGACGATGCCGGCGATACTGATGCTAAACAGTATCGCGGCGAGTATCAGGTAATGGCTCAATTCTACGCTCATGGCTTATTCGCTGCTCGACGGCATTTTTACGATACGCAGTCGGTCGGCCTTGCGTACCTTGATCTGATCCGATGGGTTCTGGTACTTGGTTTCCGGGCGTTTACGCATCGTGAGCGAAATCGCCGCGACAATGGCAACCAGTAAGATCACCGCTGCTACTTCAAAGGCAAACACGTATTCGGTATATAACACGCTACCGAGAGCCTTGGTATTGCTATAGTCAGCCGCCTTGGCAACGGGTTCCGACATCGCTTCGCTGGAAAATATGTCGCCGGTAACCACGCCCAGCATCAGCAGTAACATGACCACCGCAACCCCAATACCAATCGGCAGATATTGAACAAAGCCCTCGCGTAAACGCGCAATGTTGATGTCGAGCATCATCACCACGAACAGGAACAACACCATCACCGCTCCGACATAGACCAGCACCAGAATAATAGCCAGGAATTCGGCTTCCAGCGTCATCCAGATAATCGCACTGGTGAAAAATGTGAGCACCAGAGACAGCGCGGCATGTATCGGGTTTCTAACCGTCACCACCGCAATGGCCGAGGCTACCGTCATGGTCGCAAAAACATAAAAAATAATCGTTTCAGTCATCTTTACTGGTTACCGGTAAGGTGCGTCTGCCGCACGGTCGGCTGCTAACTGGGCTTCGTAGCGATCACCGATTTCGAGCAATTTATCCTTGGTCATAATGTTTTCACCACGATTCTCGAAGTGGTATTCGAAGATATTGGTTTCGACGACCGCATCGACCGGGCAGGCTTCTTCACAAAAGCCGCAATAAATGCATTTGAACAGATCGATATCGTAACGCGTGGCGCGCCTTGTGCCATCCGCACGCTGTTCCGATTCGATCGTAATCGCGAGCGCTGGACACACCGCCTCACACAATTTGCAGGCGATACAACGTTCCTCACCATTGGCATACCGGCGTAGCGCATGTAAGCCGCGAAATCTTGGGCTGATCGGGGTCTTCTCTTCGGGATACTGAATGGTAATTTTCCTGCGGAAAAAATACCGCCCCGTCACGCCCATACCCTTGAGCAACTCCAGGAAGAGAAAGCTTTTTAGGTAATATTGTATTTTGGCAAACATGATATTACGCAGACCAGGGACCGATTTCAAAGTAAACCAGTACGCCTTCGACAAACAGCCAGACGAGAGTTACCGGGAGTAAAACTTTCCAGCCCAGGCGCATGATCTGGTCGTAGCGATAGCGCGGAAAAGTGGCGCGAAACCACAGAAACAGCAGCATAAATACCGAGGTCTTGGCGAATAACCAGCCGATGCTGTCGCCAATTACATCCGGAAACGGGCTTAACCAGCCGCCAAAAAACATCAGCGTTGTCAGCATCGAGATCAAAATCATATTGGCGTATTCGGCGAGGAAAAATACCGCGAAAGTCATGCCCGAGTACTCCACGTGAAACCCCGCGACGATTTCCGATTCCCCTTCGGCCACATCGAACGGCGCCCGATTGGTTTCGGCCACGCCCGATATCAGGTAAACCATGAACAGTGGAAACAGCCAGATAAAATACCAGTTGCTCCAACCGCCCTGCTGCCCCCCGACAATTTCACCCAGGTTAAGGCTACCGGCAGCCATCAGCACTCCGACCAGGGCGAACCCCATGGCGATTTCGTAAGCGACGATTTGAGCAGCCAGGCGCATCGCGCCCAGTAGCGCGTATTTAGAGTTGGACGCCCAACCTGCAATGATAACGCCGTACACGCCTATCGATGTCATCGCCAGGATGTAGAGCAGTCCGGCGTTGATATCGGCAAATACCAATGTATCGTTGAATGGAATCACCGCCCAGGCTGCCATCGCTGGCGCGAAAGTAATAACCGGCGCGATGATAAACAGGTAACGATTTGAATTGGTGGGGATGATGATTTCCTTAAACATCAACTTGAACAAATCGGCAAACGGCTGTAACAGGCCTTTGGGTCCGACACGATTCGGCCCAATGCGCATCTGCATGTAGCCAATCACCTTACGCTCTGCGTAGGTGTAATAGGCAACCACGATAAACAGTGGTATCAGGATGCTGAGTGCTGTCACTGCGGTGTAAACCGTGTATCGAAGGGGTTCAGGAAACCAGAACCAGAACTCTGTCAGGTACTCGATCACGACACTATCTCCAGTTCAACTACCCCATAAGCATCGGCCAGATCCCTGACCGCTTCGATTCCTGTTGGCATACAGACGCATCCCGCCGGAATATCGTCGCTGAAGTGTAACGGCAGTACCGCGGTACCCTGTCCCTGAGTGACCTGTACCTGTTCGGCAGCGGCCAGTTCGAGCTTCTCGGCCAGCGCTCGGTTCATCACCAGAGCGCTTTGCTGTTTCATGATCGGTGTTGCCTGCAAGGCTGCGGATAATCGCGCCAGATCATCGCTGGCATACATCGGCGCCACACCAATCTTCTGGATCGCCCTCGATTTGACTGGCAACTTGCCAGCGGATGAGCGGACGCCGCAAATATTATTCAATTCAAGGTCGCGGCACTTTTCTTTAACTTCATTTCTGATCGCCACCGAATCGGCGTAATCGAATTCGCCCGGTAGCAGAATTTGCCCGAGTGCGGTCAATATTTTCCAGCCCTGGCGGGCTTCACCCGGGGCTTTGACACAGCCTTTAAAACTCTGCCATAGGCCTTCTACATTAACGAAGGTTCCGGATGTTTCGGCAAAACCTGCGAGCGGTAATACCAGGTCAGCCTTGTCCTGAATGAATTTGTTATCGTAAGCATTGAGCGCGATAACAAACTCGCTATTCTCGGCGAGCTGCCGCCGCTGTGCGTCATTATGAATATCCAGCGTCGGATTGAGACCGAAAGTCAAGAGTACCTTATGTTTCGAATCCATGATTTGAACCGTATTTTCACCCACGCCGGCCGATGCCGTTCCCGCTACCTGCCGGTGCGGTAAACTACCGGCCAGGCAGGCGCCTGCAGAATTCGCCGATGGGGACAGGTAGCCCAACGTCGAGCCGCTCAGACTCACAATGGCTTCACAAAATTCCTGGATCAGCGACAGGTATGGGCTGCTGAGCGCCTGGATACTCACTATAACTGCCGATTTCTTGCCGGCCCTCAGGGACCTGGCAATGCTAAGGTGTTCTTTTCGAGGTTTGATGTCATCGAGTAACTTGCCAAGGTGGGTGGATAATTCGGCAGCTGATTTTTCTGCCAAGGCTACCACCACGCTACCCAGGTCACTGAGCAATTGCTCGGCCGAGCCGATTAACTCCTCGAGCACTGGATAATTTGATTGACCGCCAATATGACACAGGGACGACACTTTCGCGCCGTTGTTGACCACCGCCTTGCGCAATCGGTGCGATAAAATCGGTTGTTCGAGGCGTAAGTTACCCCCGACGATCAGACAGGCCTTCAGCGACTCGACCGACTCCAGTGAGCGGCCAAGCCATGGCATCACCGCGGCTTTCTTCTGAGAGGA
>JADFMY010000062.1 GCA_022563685.1 Pseudomonadota bacterium
TCCGTGTACATTAACCGCGGCCGCTCCTGGGTGATCCGGGTCGGTGGTTGCATATACCTTCTCGGTCATTAACGCCATTTGTGCGTCGCTAACAGTTTCGATCGCTTGAATCTGCTGGATCGCAATCACCGGATTGCCATCGACGTTCGGGTCACGTAATGCAATTCGCGATGCACTGCCAAACGACTCGGTCGAATCGACCAGGTTGAGAATCGGAACCGGAAAAAACTGTCCCGAGGTGGTTTTCATATTCCGCGCGACGCCGAGCGCATCGGCCAGATTCATGAAGCCGGTAAACGGGCTAAAATACCCTGCACCGAGCATTACCGCGTTGGCTGCGGTAGCGGAACTCAGCCGTAGCGAGGGTAAGCTCTGCGCCTCGTCGATCAGCGCGTTGCGTTGTGCGTCATCCGAAACATATAGTGGATTTAGCCTGGCTGAACCAACCGGGTTTATCATGTGAGTCCTGGGTAGCTTTTTATTTTAATGCTTCGAATGACTTTAGCCTTTGCCCCTGATGTTTGCAATCGTATCTGCCTATATCTATATAAATAAGACTTATCATCGTGGTCGAAGCCGCGAACCCGGCACTCGAATAGCTCGACGGGAATTATTTTCAGCGACAGTTAACCAATGCGGCCCTGAGCCGATCCAGAGTTTGAATGATAGCGGGTGAAGCCTCGCTGACCGGTTCAACTTCGGCGATAGAGTAAATCTTCAGGTTAAATTTTCGTGCCAGGTTTCGCGCCAGTTTGCTGGCGGTTGCTTCGTTCGTCAGCAGGCAGGCCGCTGGTTGCACGGTGAGCCTGTCTTCGATCCTTTGTAAAGTTCGAATACCGGCCGGCTGATCGTACGCATCGTGCAATACCGCAATTGCTTCTATTCCCATATCGTTTTCGAAATGGCTGAGGAAGTCATGATCGAGCAGGTAACGGGGTTTTGCTGTTTTAATCTGCGCTTCGGACTCCAGACGCCAGGAACTGAGTATCTCGGTTAGTTCACGCGTATTGCGCGCGTAGGTTGCGCTATGCTGAGGATCGACCTGGCTAAGTGCTTGCTGAATTTCTTGCGCAATGCGCTTCAACAGTGCAGGGGAATACCAGATGTGGCCGTCCTGTTGTTGCAGGCCCAGGGTGCGCAGCAATTCGACCTGTACTACCCCTGCGCGCAATATTTGAGGTACTTGTTGAAAACCACTCTCGAAGTGACGATCGATCCAGATGACCAGGTCGGCGTTCTGGAGTAAGCGAAAATGAGAGGGTTTAAATGCAAAATGATGCGCCGACGCTCGCCGTTTGATCAAAAGCTCAGGTTCGCCAACTCCTTGCATGATGGTTTTAGTGAGTTGGTATAGCGGCTGGATCGAGGTCACTACCGAGACCTGCGCCTGGCCAACGAGGGGAAGCAGACTGAGCAAAATAATCAGGTTTCGCATGATCGGGCAATGGAATGTATTTAAGTTACGTTATAATATAACACTATGAATCGTGAACGAACAAAACCTTGCATAGCCTTCGAGCGCCACGATCACCGTGATTGCCAGCACCATCAACTGTCCGTGGCCAGGGAGTTATGTGCCAAACGCAATATTCGCCTCACTGCGCGTCGTCTACAGGTGTTGGAGATTTTGCTGCAATCGCATCAACCGATGGGCGCCTATGAAATTCTCGCGCGTTTGAATCAGGTTCAAAACAAACAGACTATCGCGCCGCCCATCGTCTATCGAGCGCTGGATTTTCTACTTGCCGAAGGCCTGGTGCATCGCATAGAGAGCAAGAAGGCATTTATTTCCTGCACCCAACCAGGGCATCAGTGTATGGCGCAGTTTTTGATATGCCGGGGTTGCGAGAAAGTAGCGGAGTTGGAAAACCCGGATGGTGCGCTCCTGTCTGAAGCGGTTAATGTCGGTTTTGCCGTCGATCACTCGGTGGTGGAATTTTCCGGAATTTGTGCGGACTGTCGTGAAAATGCCGTCTGAACTGCTCCTTCGGGCTAAAGAAATTAGCTATTCGAGAGGCGGGAATCTGATTCTCGATCGCGTTAGTTTCGATCTTTACCGCGCACAAATTACTACGATCATCGGCCCCAACGGCGCGGGCAAATCGACCTTGACCGGCATCGTCAATGGCCTGATCGATCAATTCAGCGGCGAGATCGAGCGTGCACCCGGGCTGCGTATCGGTTATTTGCCGCAAAAAGTGTATGTCAATCGTCTGATGCCATTGAATGTCGCGCGTTTAATGCAATTGACACGGCGGGTAAACGATACCGAAGTCGACGCCGCTCTGAAGCAGGTTGAGGTTGCGTATCTAAAGCATCGTCAGGTGCAGTCTCTGTCCGAGGGAGAGCTGAAACGCGTTTTGCTGGCGCGCACCACGCTGGGTAATCCCGACCTTATCGTGCTCGATGAACCCACCGCTGGCGTTGATGTCACCGGTGAAGTGAAGATGTACGAATTGATCGGTGAATTTCGTAACCGCCTGCAGTGTGCTGTGCTGATGGTATCGCACGATTTGCACCTGGTGATGTCGAAAACCGATCAGGTGCTGTGTTTGAACCAGCACTTATGTTGTTCGGGTTTGCCCGAATCGGTCACGCAGCACCCGGAATATCAGGCCCTGTTTGGTCAGTATGCGGGTGAATCGCTAGCGGTCTATTCGCACCACCATGATCATGTTCATGATGTATCGGATCACCATCGGGATCAAAATGGCTGAGTTGCTGGACAATTTTCTGGTTCGCAGCTTTATTGCCGGCCTGCTGATGGTGAGTATTGCTGCACCGATGGGTTGCCTGATGGTGTGGCAGCGGCTCGCTTTTTTAAGCGATACCCTGGGACATGCGGCTGTCATGGGCGTTGGACTCAGCCTGATGTTCCAACTCAACCCGATGATCGGTGTTTTGGCGGTGGTATTGCTGATCGTCGTGTCGCTCAGCCAGGTAACCAGTTTTAACAATGCGCTGTCCGAAACCACACTGGCGATTATTTCTCATACCGGGCTCGCGGCAGGATTGATCCTGTTAGGGACATTACCGGCGGCTACGGTAAGCCTCGAGGCGATCCTGTTCGGAGATCTACTTGCGACCACGCTGGCCGACCTCGGCATGATATTGGCTACTACGCTGCTGCTGCTGTTTTTGCTGTTCCAGCACTGGCGTTCGTTTGTCGCGGTATCGGTGAGTCGCGAAATAGCCCAGGCCGAGGGAGTAGCGGTCAGGAAGGTGCAATTATTGATGTATTTAATGATCGCCCTGCTGGTGGCGGTAATGATGAAAGTCATGGGTGTATTACTCATTGCCGCGATGCTGGTAATACCGACCAGTGGTGCACGCTTGCTGAGCAGAACCCCGGAGCAGATGGTCTTTTTTAGCCTGCTATTTGGGCTTGCTTCACTCGTGGGCGGCGTTTTTACCTCGTTTCGTCTCGACTGGCAAACCGGCCCTTCTATCGTATTGTGCGCCACCGCCCTGCTACTGGTGACTTTGCTGATCTACCGGCAATTCAGGCGAGCGACCCGTCTGGTCGATCAGCGGACGCGATAAGTGTTTTTCCAGACCTTTAACGCCTGGCACGTGCACGCAACAGGAACTGCGCTGTCATCAGCAAAGTAAGAGACCCGGCAAGCACCATGGTGCCGATCGCATTCACCTCGGGCGTGATGCCCCGGCGAATAGAAGCAAAAATATAAACGGGGAGCGTGGTATTAGCGCCGGCAACAAAAAAGGAAATAATGAAATCGTCAAAACTGAAGGTAAAACTGAGTAGGAAACCAGCCAGAATGGCCGGGTATATTTGTGGCAGCGTAACCTGATAAAAGGTACGCCAGGGGGTTGCATACAAATCCATTGAGGCTTCTATCAAAGCGCGGTCCATTCCGGCAATTCGGGCGCGAACCAGTATGATTACAAGAGACATGGTAAATAGCGTATGTGCCGCTATGACCGAGGCAAACCCCATATGAAGTTTCGGCGGCTTTACTCCTTCCGGCCATACTGAAGCCAATAAAGGGTTGAGGAAATTAAAAACCGTGACCAACGCTACCAGTGTGGCAATTCCAATGACAATACCCGGTATCATGACTGATATGTAGATCATTCCATCAAACAGGATCCGGGGAACCCCTTTCAAACGCTGCAAGGCCAGCGCTGCTGCTGTTCCCATTAAACTGGATAAAATGGCTACGGAAAAGGCAATGATCAGGCTCGTGAAAAAGGCGTCCCCGACAAACGGATTTGACAGGGCTTTCCCATACCACTGGATAGATAAACCTCGAAGCTCGCTGGCATGCCGCCCGGCATTGAAACTAAACAGCACGATGATACCGATAGGTACGTAAAGAAATAGATAGACGGCAATGGCATAAATTCGCACGATCATTTTTCCCGTTACATCAGAGACTCATCTCGGCCAGTTTTGCTACGCATGGTCAAGCGCATATAAAGGCTGACAGTAATCAACATGATCACTACCAGAGTGACAGAAACGGCCGATCCAAAAGGCCAGTTGCGTGACTGCAGGAACAAATCCACCAGCGCGTTGCCAATGAAGAATACTTTTCCGCCTCCCAGGAACGCCGGGATGAGAAATTCTCCCATCAGCAGGATAAAGACCAGCATACTGCCCGTTGCTATGCCCGGCATCGACAGCGGCAGGGTGATTTGCAAAAAAGTTTTAACCGGAGATCCCCCCAGATCATCGGAAGCTTCCAGCAAGCTCTTATCGAGTTTTTCCAGGGAAATATATATTGGAAACACCATCAATGGCAAGTAGCCATAGACGATGCCAATCAGTACGGCGCCCGGAGTATTGATCAGCCGGACACCCTCGAATCCGATCCATTCCAGCAATGTTGGAATACCACGACCGCCCAAAATGAAAATCCAGGCGTAGATGCGGACCAGCAAACTGGTCCAGAATGGAACAATCACCAGTACCAGCAGTATGAGTTTATATCGCCGGCTTACTCTCAATGCCAGATAGTAGGCGAGCGGATATGCCACAATCAGGCTCAACAGAGTCCCGGCGGGGGCAATTGTCATCGTATTCTGGAAGGCCTTCAGGCGCGCTGGAAGATTCGCATACTGTTCAAGGGTAAAACCCCCGGCATACCCTCCTGCTGCCGCGCGTTCGCCAAAACTAAAAACGAGGATGACGATGAGAGGTAAGATCAGCATAAACAGGAACCACAGTGAAGTTGGAGCTAACAAAGCTGCTGTTAGCCAGCGGTTCGGTTTGCTATCTTCTCTCATCGTCATCCATCATTTAGAATCACATCCGAATCAGGCAGACTTGAAGCGAGCCATCACCTCGGCCCGGATCGGGTCGGTCAGCGTCTGTGCCGCACCAAATTCGAGACCGTCCATCAGGTCTGCAGGGGGATGCAGAATAGGATCTCTGGCTAGCGAATCAGGCTGCATTTCAATAGCGCGGGAATCTGTTGGCGCATAGCCATGAACCGATGCGTCACGAGCCTGGATATAGGGATCCTGCATGAAGTTGATAAATGCATAGGCGGCATCCAGATGCGGCGCATTCTTGGGAATGGCATAGAAGTCTGTCCAGATCTCTCCACCATCGGTAGCGATCACATAATCCATTTCCGGCAGATCATTCTTGAGCTGAGTGGCGTCGCCGTTCCAGCAGATCGACATCCACCCATCACCGCTGCGCATACCAGGCTGATAATCAGATGTGATAGCGAACAGATGCGGCTTGGACTCGATCAGCAGTGCTTCGGCCTCAGCCAGTTCATTGGCGTCGATGGAATTGAATGAATGACCCAGGGCACACAATGCGGCGCCGATGGTCGTCAACTGGTAGTCATGCAGGATGGTATGCCCAGACCCGGCTCCCATGGTCACTTCGAAGAATTCCTTCCAGGATTTCGGGCCGCTCTTGATTTTATTGGTATTGACAATAAATCCTGTGGTTCCCCAGTTTTTCGGTACGCAATACACCTTGCCGTTTACCGTGGCAGGTCCGGCGAATTTTGGATCATTGGCTGACGCATCGTAATTTGGTATCCGGGATAGATCCAGTTCCTGGATTAGATCAAGCGCAACATAATTCGAGATGGTGTAGTTTGTCGGCACAAAAACATCCCAACCGGTAGCGCCTGCCTGCAACTTGGCCAGCATTTCTTCATTTGATCCGAATGCATTGACCTGAATATTTACCCCTGTCATTTCGGTAAATTCGTCCAGATTGACCTGGTTGTGGTAATTCGGCCAGGTAGAAAATATGAGCCGACTACCCAGTTCGCCAAAAGCATGGGCCTTGCCTGACCACAGTGAAGGCAAGGCTGTCCCCATAACGGCCATAGCTGTACCCAGGCCAGTTACTCCCAGGAAATGCCTGCGGGTGATCGAACCCTTCTGATAGCGACGAAATTCCGTGATGAACTTCTTCGCGCTTATCGGTTTATTATCATCATTACTTTTACTCATTTTATTCCCCTCGTTGCAATCGATCCGTTATTTTAATAAAGACTGTGACTGACGGATTTACAGTCCAGCCTTATGTATCTCCAAGTACAAGAACTGCTTCAGGACTCCAACTTATGGAGACATCGTCACCTGGCGCAAAACTTTTATTAAGGCTCTCAATGGATTTTGGAGATAACACCAGTACATCACCGTATCCTTTGGTTGCTATCAGATATTCGGAGTGTTCACCCAGAAATATCCTGTTCATCACCCGTCCGTGTATGGTGATGTTGGTACAATTGTTAATTTCATCTGCAGCAGTGATAGATATCATTTCAGGTCGAACGGCTGCACTCGCTTTGCTCCCTTTTGCCAGGAGTGGCGCCCCTTTCGGCTGTGTGCCAACGAAAATCTGGCCAGATTCAGATTTAACAGTGATGCCTGAATTACTGACATCGACCACCTCGCCATTAAAAAAATTTGTCTTGCCGACAAAATCAGCCACATATCGGTTAACCGGTTCGTCGTAGAGCTCACGAGGGCTGCCGGACTGGATGATCTGTCCTTCTCGCATGATGCAGACACGGTCGCTCATCGACAGCGCCTCCTCCTGGTCATGAGTGACCAGTATGAAAGTAATACCTACTTCTCGTTGTAAGGTTTGCAGTTCGATCTGCATTTCGCGACGAAGCTTGCGGTCCAGTGCCGCTAAGGGTTCATCAAGCAACAAACAGGTCGGACGATTGATGAGTGCGCGAGCCAAAGCCACTCTTTGCTGCTGGCCACCGGATAATTCCCAGACTCTACGTTTACCGAAACCACTCAGTCGCACCATTTCCAGGGTTTCATCGACCCTTTTGGTTATTTCCTGTTTGGCCGGTTTTGGGTTTCGTTGACGTAAGCCATAGCCGATATTTCCGGCAACGTCCATATGTGGGAACAGGGCATACTGCTGGAAGACCATATTCACCGGTCGCTTATGGGAAGGGATTCCTACGACAGAATTGCCGCCAATAAAAACGTCGCCTTGCGTGGGTTGATCAAACCCGGCAATCAATCGCAATGAAGTTGTTTTGCCGCAACCGGATGGGCCCAGGAAACTGAAAAAGGACCCGCGCTTGACAGTCAGGGATACATCGTCGACAGCCAGGATGTCATCAAAACGTTTCGTGACTCCCCGAAACTCAATATCGATCTCTCGCGAATCACTGGATTGATTGGCCAAATCGATTTCCCAGCAAGTGCATTTTCCCCTCTTTATAATTTATTCTTGAGTTTTGTAGAGCAAATAGTCTACCATGTGAATCAAGCAAATGTATACCGTTTGCCCTATTTAGGGTATATAAATTAAATAGAATAATTAATATCAATTGTGTACTTTACTTTTCAAGAGAAAATATAGTAATGCCGACTAATCTCAGGCGGATAAAAAAAATTGACTTGGGAAACGCCGTTTGGATAAAGTTGTTATCCCAATGTATTGATTCTATTGGCACCGAGAAATTTTCCAGGAACCTGGTCGCTGCTCTCAAATCGATTACGGATTTCGATTATTCGGTCTCCTTCGCTTATTATCAGAACGAGAAGCCTATCTGCCTGTACCACACATTTTCGCCCGCTAAACGTGTTGTATTTGTCGATGACTACCTGAAAGGACCCTATCTACTCGACCCATTTTTCACAGCCTGCGGCCGCAAGGTAGATACCGGGCTATATCGGCTGCGTGATATAGCGCCCGACCGTTTTTATCAAAGCGAATATTATCGTTCCTACTACGTACAGACAGGACTCGCCGAGGAAATTTGTTATACCGTTTATCTCCTGAAAGGAGTGGCTGTCGTTATTTCATTGATGCGCGCTGGTGATAGTCCGCGGTTTTCGGCACGGGAGTTCCGGTTGCTAGAGAGCGTTGTTCCGATTGTCGATAGTCTGGCGCAGCGCCACTGGCAAGATGTGCATAATAAGTTTGCAGCCGAGCCTTCGGACCTGGAAACAGGCGAACACCGAACAATAATCGAAAATACGGTTAATGCTCTTTTCAATCCGCGCATTACACCGCGAGAAACCCAGGTGGTCGCGCAGGTTCTCGAAGGGCATTCCTCGGACTCGATTGCCAGGAGCCTTGGAATATCCGTAGGCACAGTACGAATCCACCGACGAAATATTTACTCAAAACTACAAATATCGTCGCAGCAGGAGCTTTTCTCGATCTTCTTTCAGAAACTTAAAACGGTGCGCAATTAGCCAGGGTACCGGTCACATATTAGTCCCTCGGATCGTGGCAGAACGTTTTAATCGGCGAGCGGCGAAAGAAGTTAGTGCAAAAAAATGCCGGAAAAACCCAGACTTATGCGATTAACATTAAAATGGAGATCGAAACATGCCTAACGATAGTAAAACCAGTACCGTTCAAAGCGGTAAACGATCGGGCCGCCTGACCGGGAAGACTGCAGTAATCACAGGTGGCGCTGCAGGAATAGGACGAGCTACTTCTTTAGCCTTCGCCAACGAGGGTGCCGCCGTCGCCATCTTAGACATCCAGCAAGAGGCTGGCGAAGAAGTCGTGCAGTTAATCCGGCAAAACGGCGGCATCGCTGAATTTATCGAAACTGACGTTTCCAACGCCGGACAAGTCGACGCCGCATTTGACAGGGTTGTCGAAACTCTCGGGGCTTACAACGTACTTTTTAATCACGCCGGCACCATCATTGTGAAATCTCTGCACGAATCGACCGAAGAGGACTACGATCGTTTGATGGATATCAATGTGCGATCCGCCTTTCTGGTGTGCCGTCGTGCAGTAAAAGAAATGAGCGACAATGGTGGTGGTTCGATCGTGATAACGGCGTCGATTGCTTCGGAACTGGGTTATGCACTCGAATCGATATACTGTATGACCAAGGGCGCCGTGCTACAGCTCGCACGCGCTATTTCGGTCGAGTATCGGGATCGAGGAATTCGCTGTAACGCAGTTTGTCCGGGGTTTGTCAAGACTGCACATGGTCTGCGGGAAATTAGCGAGCTGGATACCGCCGGGCAGACCTGGGAGGAGGGCGCACTCGCCGAAGCCCAGGGTCGTATCTGTGAACCTGAAGAAGTTGCCTCGGCAGTTGTATTTCTGGCCTCGGATGAGGCCAGTTTTATTACCGGCAACGCGCTCTATGTCGACAACGGCTGGTACGCGAAAGGATAGGATATACTCGTCGGATTAATTTAGTCCAGGCGCAAGTTCTTCGTTTTACTCGGTGTTCCCCCTGGCAGGTGGGGTAAAAAGGCGAAAGAATAATCTTCTTACCCGGCGCGGTCTCGACAGGGGCTACCCTTGCCGCCTATCTCAATTGCGGTCAGGTGTGTACCTCGGCCGAGCGATTTTTCGTGCACCAGGACATCTATGATAATTTTGTCGAGAAACTGGTCTCCAACACCAGGGCCTTGCGTATCGGCAACGGGCTCGACAAGATAGATATGGGGCCCATGGTCAGCGCCAAAGAGCGCGAGCGCTACGAAGGGATACTGCAACGGGCCATCGATCCGGGCGCCAATGACCAGGATTTCTGGTGGTTCCCTTCCAAAGACGAGGAAGCCTTTCCAGGTAAATAACCCAATGCAACTGCGGCTTGATGGAGTATTGCGGTATCGATGACGTCAAGCTTGAAATCATTACCGACACGCTCAACGAGAATGCTCCGTTCGACTCGATGATAAAACGCGCGCACGAACTTGGCAGCCAGTTCGCCTGGTGAGCAATTTCCAGAGGCTCCTTAGAAAAATGCAAAGTATAGGCAGCAGAGCGGTTTATGATCCACGCGGGGCTGGAACATCCGTTCAGAGAAGTTACAATCAAAAAATATGTGGCTAATTCGAATTCTGATGGCAATCTGTGTCACCCTGGGAGTTGCACTGGCGGGCGAATCAGTTGCCGGTGGGTCGCTTGTTCCGACGTCCATTGCCCCTGCCTTACCCGATACGATTACCGGAAAACCGGGTCCCGGCATGTTTCTGGTGGCCAAGCGGGCGCTCGACGACTCACATTTTGGACAATCCGTTGTCTACCTGGTAGAGCATGGTAAGGACGGCACACTGGGTTTGATCGTGAACCGGTCAAGTGATGTCAGCCTGTCCGAAGCAGTACCCGACATCGAAGATAAGCTGGCAACAGCACATGCGCTGTACTATGGAGGACCGGTTGGACTGCCAATGATACTTATGTTAATGCGAAGCGAATCGGCGACGGAGGGAATGGCACATGTCGTCGATGATGTCTATATCAGCTCGGATCGACGAGTACTCGACGAGGTACTTGCGGCGAAAAAACCCGATAGCGAGCTGCGTTTTTACATCGGTCATTCCGGTTGGGCGGCCGGTCAGCTCGATTTCGAGCTCTTGCGTGGCGACTGGCATGTCGTGACAGCCGACACGGATGCGATCTTCTCCGGCGAAACGGGCTCGTTGTGGAACAGGTTGATCGAGCGATTGGAACCGGCGGGCATTCTGGTGGATAATCGACCACCCTTGCCAATTCTGGCGTCTGCTTACCCGATAGCGGACGCTTATAAGCAGCTGCCAGACAGCAGGAATCGGCACACAGGAGCCATTCGGAACGTGTGATTAATAAGTATTGCGTCCCCAGAACTTTAAGTATCTATTCAACGAAATTCATAATATCTGAAATAGCAGCGATCCCCGACAAAGCACACTGCTCGTCGACATCGGGTGGTGCACCTGCCACAGCCGCACCGCCATAGAAGTGCCCGGAAAACTTAATGGGCACACCACCAACGATCAACAGAATATCGGGGGCAAAACTTAAATCAGGTCGGTGCGACATATTTGAGGTCGATGTTTGAAGCGTCGCGGATGTAAATGCCTTGCGCTGGCTTACTTTCACTGTATGCGGGCCAGCTAGCGGGTGTCGCAAAAATGCGCTGAGATTTCCGTTTCGATCAACAACAGCCGCGGAAACCCTGTAACCACGACGAGCACATTCGGCAACAGCTGAAGAAACGATTTTATGTACAATGTCTGCTGATAAAAGTCGAATTGTTAGAACGGGTGACGGTGCCTCGGCTGCGTAAAGCAACGACTGAATTAGCGTTATCGTGACCAATACAACAACTCCAACTTTTTTCACATTTTCCCCTTGATTTTAAGCCCAGTAGCCAGACCGTGTTACTGTAACATGAACCAATAGCTTATGTGCCACCGGCCGACTATTGAATGGTGCATTATCGAAATCAGGATAAGAAAGGGGATGCATCTATTTATTGCCTCCTTCCTAGCAAAACAATAACCACAAAGCAGACATCTGAATATCCGATTGCTTTGGCGACTTTCGTTAAGGGTTGTCTGATGCCTGCCCACATAGCAATGTCCTGGCAGGTTGGCACGAAGATCAGCGGGCAGGCGTCGGACAAGCCCCGAGGGACGAAACCGCGGGGCGTAGGCAGGGTGATGCAGTGTGCTGGAATACTATGGGGATTTGAATGATCCCGGTGGTGTGAAGGTCTGTAATCAATCTGTTGTTTTCGGTCTGAAGCCCGTTTACATAACTTTCCAGAGATAGAACAAACCTGGCTTGTTGTCCGATCATGACGATAAAACGGTGATTCAGACAGAATCGGTCAAGACCGCCCGATACCGATTTTTCCCAGTAATAAAATAACCCGAATGGTGCGATGCGACTGACAGTAATCATGCCGCGATGATCCTCAGCGGCGGAGCACGCGGCAGCTGTCCCCGCTCGAAGCATTCGATGATCACCATGGGACTACCGCAGTCCGGACAGAGGTAAGTGGCTTGAACCTGTTCAGATACCGTGTCCTGCTGTACTTTCGTATTATCAATGGCACCATCGTCGTTCACCGCCTCATCGTCGGTTTTATCGATGAGCAGTTCCCGTGCCCGTTTGAGGTTGTCGCGTCGTCCCGAGTTGGCGAGTAATCCATAATGACGAATCCGGTGAAAGCCACCGGGCAACACATGGATCAGGAAGCGCCGAATAAACTCATCGGTTGAAAGCGTCATGTTCTTGTGACTAAATCGTTGTTTGCTGCGGTAGTCTTTCCACTTGAAGGTGACGCCCTGGTCATTGAACTTCAGCAGACGGCTGTTGGCGATGGCCACCCGGTGGGTATAACGCGACAGGTAAGCCAGTACCGCTTCGGGTCCGGCAAATGGGCGCTTGGCATAAACCACCCATTCAGACTTTTTCAATGGATTAACCCAGTCATCAAAGGCTTTTGCATTCGCCAATAACCGATGCTCACCAAAGAACTTCAGCTCACCCGCTTGATAGGCCTGGTTGAGTCTTTCCAGGAACAATCGCCGAAACAGTCGTGACAATACCCGTACCGACAGGAAGAAGCCCGGCCTGCAGTGGATCCACTGTTCACCATCGATGGATAAGCCGCCACCGGGTACGATACCGTGCACATGCGGATGATGGATCATGGTTGAACCCCAGGTATGTAATACCAGGGTGAGCCCAATACGTGCACCCAGATGCTTTGGATCAGCCGCAATCGTTTGCACGGTTGCAGCGGCGGCCTTGAACAGGATGGTGTAGATCACCGACTGGTTGCTATAGGCGAGGTCACTGATCGGCGCTGGCAGGGTAAAGACCAGGTGGTAATACTCGACCGGCAACAGATCGGCCTGGCGCGCTTCGAGCCAGCGATGAGCGGCGCTACCCTGGCACCTGGGGCAATGCCGGTTACGGCAGGAGTTGTAGGCGATCTGCTGATACTCGCAGGACGAACAGCGCAATACATGACCACCGAGTGCCGCACTGCGACAGGCCTCGATGGCCGACATCACTTTGAGCTGGTCGAGACTGATGTGCCCCGCATGCGCCTGACGCCATACCTGTCCCTGGGCGCGGAAGATGTCCGCGACCTCCAGGGTCTGTCGGGACACGACTCAAGTGGGTATCGGCAGAATCTCCAGCGGACTGGTCACTTCCTGCAGTATATCCGTGGCGACCTGGGCATAGAGGCTGGTAGTCTCCAATTTGCTATGTCCGAGTAATACCTGGATCAGTCGGATATCGACCTTCTGCTCCAGTAAATGCGTCGCAAAACTGTGTCTTAGTAGATGCATGGTTACTCGCTTATTGATTCCTGCATCGGCTGCGGCGGCAATAATGGCACGAGATAACTGGCGGTTGCTGATCGGGTTAACCGGGTTCTGGCCGGGAAACAACCAACCGCCATTGAGCAACAGACCGCTGGCGCGTCCTTCCTTCCACCAGCGGTGCAAGATATCCAGCAGTGCCGGGGAGAGCATGGCGTAGCGATCTTTACGTCCCTTTCCTTGCTCTACATGCAGGGTCTTGCGCTCACCATCAATGTCGCTGACCTTGAGTGTTGTCACTTCATTCATACGCAACCCTGCGCCATAGGCGACCGAGAAGGCTGCCTTGTACTTGAGGCTAGTGGTCGCTTCCAGCAGTCGAGAGACTTCTTCACGGCTGAGCACCACCGGTAATTTACGCGGTACCGGTACGGTCTTGAGCTTGCCCACGATATCCTTATTCCCCACGGTGACTTCGAAGAAAAAGCGCAGTGCAGTAATCGTCGTATTGATGGTGATACGCGACGTTCCTTTATCTGTCAGATGCAGCTGGAACTGGCGCAGATCTTCGGCAGAGACTGTATGCGGTGAGTGGCCCAGATAGTCGGCCAGTTTCTTAACGGCGCGGATATAGCTGGTCTGGGTCTTGGGTGCGAGCTTACGCATAGTCATATCTTCGATCATGCGCTGACGCAGTGGGCTGATGGGTTGGTTTTATTGTGTCATGACGTTTCTCCTGTGTTGAGACGGGGTCGAATGCCCCGTTTCTCAAACATAAAAGATACGCTGATAGAGATTAATAAAATGAGCTCACAGGCTGGCACCCGTTACCGCGAGAGCGGTTTAGTCCCACGGCCAAGAGCAGACATAGCCAGTGGATAATCCTGTGGCTTGCCCTCTATTATTTCGAAGAAGAGAAAGGATCTTGTGAATCGTAGTTAGGTTGTCAATTCCATCAGGGTCGTTGTCTTGGAACCTCGTGTTAGTGCGACGTAAAGGTCTTTGTGACTTCCCCAGCTTCGCTGCCAATCAGCGCCACGAAGAATTACGGCATGGTCAAATTCGAGACCTTTGACCAGCAAGGTGCTCCCGATGCAACGATAGACATTGGTACGGCTTTGATATTTTCTTTTTCCGATTTCATCAGCGTACAGAGCCTTGAGATCGGTACCCGTTTCACGATGTCCTTCTACGATGCATTTCAACGCACTGACTGATTCCGAAAGCTTGCAGGATGTCCCGTCAATTCGCTCGGTGTATTCGAGCAGGTCGAAGACCAATTGAGGGGTAGTACCGTTGTGATGGTTTTCACATAGTTGCCGCCTATCTGCACGCAGTGGCCGCTGATCTTCGCCACGAAGAATTTTCTCGATAAAAGTCTTATCATTGCTAGATAGGCCGCCGTATGCCCGGATCAGAAAAGCGAGGGCGGCATTGGATTTTTGTGTGGGCGATCCATCAGAAAGTGAAAGAATTAGAGCACGTAAAGCCGAGAGCTCGTTGGGCTCTAAAACGCGGTAGTTGTTATTCACAAGGGTAGTTTCGATCCTGGCCGACAGGGGTCTTGTCTTGGGGCCAATCACGCATATCCTGCCCTGTTTTTCATGCGTGAGTCGCACAAGCTGGGGGCCGAGCTCGGCGTATCTGACCGTGCGTCTGTCTATGGGAGAGTCCCCATAATCAGGCTCTTGCTGTTGCCGGAATCCAGACCGAGTACTAAGAAGCCAGCGACCAAGCGCTTCATTGTCCGCGTTTACCCATCTGTATGGCGTTTGCAACGCGCCAAGGTCATTGACAAACTCGCCTGTAACATCGGACCAGTCAATAAGAGGATCATTAAACCCAAAGATACCCTGCAAATCGTCTCCCAGAACCCGGCAGGGAAGAAGGGGTTTAAGTTGTACGATCAGTTGATGCATTGGAATCGTACAGTCCTGATACTCGTCAACAATGATCCCAGAGTAGGAGTTAGTAATGCCCAGTTTCACGAAGTCTTTTTGTAGAAGTGCTGACATAGCAGCATAGACATCGTTCCACTGCGCAATTTCCGTCGATCCCGTGTAACCCGCATTATCTGGATATTTCCTCACCCAGCCCCAAGACCAGCCAGCGATTGTGTCAACGTGGTACTTAACTGTTGGAACAGCATGCTGGCGGAATCTTTGCCTTAAAGCGTCTACCCCGGCATGTGTATGCGTTAGAATAAGCTGCCGCCCATTGCAATAAGTACCAACTGTCCTGATAATGGCCTCGGTCTTTCCGCAGCCCGCAGGAGACTCCACAAATCCGGACGATGCTTGCGCTATCGCTTGATAAACCTCATCACTCATTTCGTATCCAGTTCCACAGCGCATCGAGCCGCGATTTAAGGGTGCTCGCATCTGGCAAGAGCGGAAGCGCAAATTGAAAGGCTTTTCCGGCATAATCCATGCGCTTGATCCACGAACCGCTGTTGGCTAAATCCCCCATGACCTCCCTGAGAACAGGGCCTTCTGGCCAGTCGGCCGGATCGGCACTCAGATTTTGCCCAGAAACACGAGTGTCTTTTCTGATGGAATCATCAATGCTGGCCAACTCGAGCGTGTCATGATTCTCGCAAATCGTGGCCAAAAGAGCAGAAACGTGTTGCCATGGTAGATCATGAAAAAGTTGGTTTTCTGTCGAATTGCTCTGTTCCCATAGGCAAACGTGAATGCCTTTGTCCCGCAAATCGTGCACATCCTGCTCACTCAACTGATCTGGAGCGTCATTGTCACAAAGCACCGCTGTCTTGTAGCCGAGATCTACAAGTTTGGGACAGACAGGTTTTACTTGGCTGATGCCGCAGCAATTGAAATAGGAAGTGGCCAAGCTCCAAA
>JADFMY010000165.1 GCA_022563685.1 Pseudomonadota bacterium
ATATCTCAACTAGGCAATATGCTCGGATAGTAGGATTCTGGGTATCGGAAATTGGGCTTGATCCGGCAGAGTACGGTACGCACTCGATGAGACGAACTAAAGCATCACTGATCTACCGACGAACCAAGAATCTTCGAGCTGTGCAGATTCTACTTGGCCATTCGAAGCTGGAAAGTACCGTAAGGTATCTGGGTATAGAGGTTGATGACGCCCTGGAGATGGCTGAACAGACTGAAGTTTGATACATCGTTACCAGGAAACGTATTCCCAGGCGTTTCCTGGTTTCTCAATTGCAGTCATTCGTATAACCAGTCTAATATTCTCTGATCGGCACGAAGGAGCCATTCGTGCTTCGCTTTGTATAATTTAAGGGTACGATTATTGATGCACTAGTTTTCTGCATTTATCAGTGTCCGGAGCCTTTCCAATTAGATCTGGGTAGCTACAAACAGGAAAAGTAACTCTCACCCCTAAATGTGCCAGAATTCCACTATGTTTATAAACTGATATCTCTCTATAGTCGAGCCACCTAAATATCGGGTGCGATTAATTTACATTCATTAACTCCTGCACGACCTTCTTCTTCCGAGACAATATGGAGCTCTGATTTAGCCGTCCATGTCCCAAATTTGACCTCTTGCCATATGAAATAGTTGCTTCCAGCTTTAGTATTGATATCTAATTTAGAAGTATTTTCGGTTATTGAGGCAATTTCGTGATAGCCCGGCATAACAGTCAATTTAATGTAGGTTTTTGGTCCTGTTTTTCCTACAACCTTTCCATCCAACGTAACGGGCATAGTAATTGCACCGCCAATAATTTCATTACGATAGACGTAAATATTTGATTTACCGGCATCGACCATAAACGATTTAGCCTTCTCATCATCTGCTAGTGAGGCCATCGGAACAGTTGCACATCCATTTATAAGCACTACAAGCATCAAACAAGTAATTACAATTAGCCTTTTCATCCAGGTTTCCTCTTTATCAATTAGCCATAGTAGGAACCTAATAATATTCCTCCTGACGGGTTGCTCCAGACACTCGTGAAGCCCTTGTGGCACACGATGAGCCGTGTCCATTCCGGGGACAGTATACCTATTCCAGACTGAAAGTCGGCAGTCAATAAATAGGTATACTGTCCCCTTCGGGGCTCCTTCGGGGTATACGACTAGAAATGCTGGCCACTTTCAAAGTAAACCGGTGAAGAATTTTCCTACAATTATACCAAGGGAAACCACTTTCGAAATTTGAAGGAAGAAAAAAGAAAGTTTTCGGGAAGTTTCTAAGCAAATCTAGGACAATGAAATTCTATATTGATATTAATATCAAATTCCATTTCAACCATTATCACAATGATTTACAATGGGTTTTCGTTTTCTCAGGTTTTCTCAGAAGCCATAGAAAAATCAAAAAATGGCGCGCTCGGCGGGAGTCGAACCCACGACCTTTGGCTTCGGAGGCCAACACTCTATCCAACTGAGCTACGAGCGCACGGGAGATTTTTTTCGCCACCGCGGCGACAGGAACACGCCGCTGGTCGGGGTGCGTGATTGTAATACAGTACACCGCACGGAACCTGTTTTTTTTAGGAAATGAGCCTCAGGATAAATTTTATTTGCCCGGGTTGGATGGATAATATTTTTGCGATGAAGTGCGTTTTCGAGGATAATTCGCTCACTTTTTTCCGATCTTTTTTCTGGAATTAATACCTGTGGAGATTATTCAGTGAGTTCCGAGCACAGTGATACGTTTTCACCGAAAAATTTGTCCGTACTGGGCGGGTTACTGCTAATCGCCCTGTTCCTTGGCGAGGTAGTTTTCCCCCGACACGCCGATGAAGGCATGTCGGCTGGAGACAGTAAAGGACCGGGCACGATGGAAGATATCGCCCTGCGCCTGAAGCCCGTGGTGACACTCGACAATATCCTGGCGACCGCCAGTTCCGGTTCTGGTGAGCTGGCCGCAATGTCTCCAAAACAACTCTACGAAGGCGCCTGCATGGCCTGCCATGCCGCTGGCATAGCCGGTGCGCCCAGGCTTGGCGACAGTGCGGCGTGGCAGGTTCGCCTTGCCAGCGGTATCGACTCACTGGTCGCAACGGTGGTAAACGGCAAGGGTGCGATGCCGCCAAATGGTGGCTCAGCCTATTCGGGAGATCAGATCCGCAGTGTGATCGGTTATATGCTCGGCGAATCGGGTGTCTAATCGAGACGCCTGCAACAAAATGAAAAGCGAGCATTTACGTGCTTTTTTTGTCTTAACCCATCACCGCCTTCATGCAATATACGGGTTGGACGCGTGTCGTTCGGGCCGTCGGTAGGCAATTGACTCGGCAATATGGGCTTGCCGTATGTCTTTTTCGTTGGCCAAATCGGCGATGGTGCGTGCGAGTTTCAGCAGCTTGTGGTAGCTGCGGGCGGTGAGCCTGAGCCTGTCGATAGACGTCATGAGCAATGTCTCCGAAGCCTCATCGAGCCTGCAATGCTGTTCTATCTGATGATTGCTCAGGCGTGCGTTCAGGCAATTCTGCCGCTCTAATTGTCGTGATCTTGCGCGTATGACCCTGGCTCTGATCAGCTCGCTACTGTGCCGGGCAATATTGCGATGGTTGAGTAATTCATCATGCTCCAGGCGGGGCAATTCGATCTGGATGTCGATTCGATCCAGTAACGGCGCCGACAGTTTGTTGCGGTATCGGTTTAACTGTTCGACGCTACATATGCAGGTCTGGATCGACTCACAACCCCCGGGGCAGGGGTTCATCGCAGCAATCAACTGGAATTCGGCCGGGAACTCGGCCTGGCGGGAAGCCCTCGATATATGAATTTTGCCAGTTTCCAGCGGCTCTCGAAGTGCTTCGATCGACTTGCGGCCAAACTCGGTCAGTTCGTCGAGGAACAGTACACCGTTGTGGGCGAGCGAAATTTCCCCCGGCTTTGGAATACTGCCTCCGCCGACCAGGGCGACCCCGGAAACGGTATGGTGCGGTGACTGGAAAGGCCGCTGTAACCAGTTGTCGCTATTCACCGGCTTATTGCCAATCGAGCGAATGCTCGCGCTGCTCATCGCCTCGGATTCGGACAGCGGTGGTAAGATGGTGTTAAGCCGCTGCGCCAGCATGCTTTTACCAGTGCCTGGCGGCCCCATCATGAGCATATGATGACCGCCACTCGCGGCAATTTCGAGTGCGCGTTTGGCCTGGTGCTGACCATACACCTCGGATAAATCGAGTTCGAATTTAAGCGGGGCCATAGCAACAGGCGAATCGAGTAATGGCAGGCCAGGGCCACCATTGAGGCTGGTGCAAACCTCGACCAGCGAGCGGCTGGTAAAAACAGGGATGCCGCTCACCAGCGTTGCCTCGGCTTGATTAGCCAGTGGAATGATGACCTGCTTATTCGCCCGCTTGCTGGCAATTAGCGCCGGTAGAATGCCATCCACCGCTCGACACTCGCCGCTTAACGCGAGTTCGCCATAGCAATCGTAATTGCCGAGCGTTGAGGCATCGATTTGATCCGAGGCCGCGAGTATGCCGAGCGCAATCGACAGATCGTAACGCCCACCTTCCTTGGGCAAATTGGCAGGCGCGAGGTTGACCGTGATCCTGCGCATCGGAAATTGAAAGCCGGAATTGATGATCGCAGAGCGCACCCGGTCGCGCGCCTCGCGTACCGCAGCCTCGGGCAGGCCAACCACGGTAAAGGCTGGCAGACCAATCGATATATGGACTTCGACCCTGACTTCCGGGGCGTCGATACCTTCTTGTGCGCGGGTGGTTAATTGGGTGAGTGACATGGATTCCTTTCCTCGCCGGGGTTGGGTTTATCTGGGTTAGAGGCTCCCGAGCTTCTGTTCCAGTTGTTTCAGCTTTTGCTCCAAGTCTTCGAGTTTAGCACGAGTTCGTTGCAGAACTCGAGCCTGAATATCGAATTCCTCGCGGCTCACCAGCTCAAGCGCCGATAACTGCTGCTGTAACAAGACCTTTAGGCGGGCATCGAAATCGCCTTTTATCTGCTGCAGGCCAGCGGGTAGCAACTGGTTGATCTTGTCGGACAGACGTTTGATGGATTGGGTGTCCAGCATAGAATTGCCTCATTATGGTGCGTTCACTTAACCGTTTGGCACTATATTGGT
>JADFMY010000166.1 GCA_022563685.1 Pseudomonadota bacterium
AATTGCTCCTGCATCGCCTAAAAGCGCCTACTGTTGGTGCTCTAATAAGTTACATCCATGTAACGATGCAAAACCTGCATTTCCCACAGAGCCTGCCCCGCGAGCATCGCGAGTGCTTTGGGTATCCTTGTGGGTCATGTGCTGCCAAAATCGATGCCGCTAAGGCATTGATTTTGTGAGACAAATGAAAATCACATTTTTCGTTTGTCGTCCTCTGAGAATTCATGGATGAATTATTCAGAGGTTCCTTAGTACCAAAACACCCCTCTCCCTCTGGGGAGAAGGAGTTCTTACTGTGTCTTTATGCAGAACAGGTGTGGATTTTACCCCATAGAAATGCACAAATATCTTGTTTATACTGCTCGCCTCTCAGTCAATCAGACTTAATACGGAGTCGTCATGAGCCAACCAGCAAAAGCCGTCAACTCGAATATCAGCCAGTTATGCCATTACATCAACGGCGAAAGAGTCGCCGGTAACAGCGGTCGCTTCGGCGATATTTATAATCCTAGTCTGGGCGTCAAGGCTGCCGAAGTGCCGCTTGCCTCGCAGGCAGAAGTCGAAGCCGCGATTGCGGTGGCACAGGAGGCTTTTCCGGCCTGGGCAGCCACTTCGGTACTGGCGCGCTCACGCATCATGACCAAATTTGTGCATTTGTTGTACGAGCACCAGCACGAACTCGCCGAGCTGGTTTGTAAAGAACACGGCAAGGTGATCGAGGACGCAATGGGGTCGGTTTTGCGTGGCATCGAAGTCGCCGAATTTGCCTGCGGCGCGCCGCACCAGCAAAAGGGTGAATTCTCAGATAACGTGGCGCGGGGTATCGATATTTACTCGATGCGCAAACCCTTAGGCGTGGTCGCTGGCATTACTCCGTTTAACTTCCCGGCGATGATTCCGTTATGGATGGCGAGTATGGCCATAGTCACCGGCAATACCGTGGTGTTAAAGCCTTCTGAAAAAGACCCTTCCTGTCCGCTACGCATGGCTGAACTGTTCGTCGAAGCGGGTGGTCCTCCCGGCGTGTTCAATGTCGTCAATGGCGACAAGGAAGCGGTAGATGCGTTGCTCAACGATGAACGCATCAAAGCGGTCAGTTTTGTCGGTTCTACCGCAATTGCACAGTATGTTTACGCGACCGCGACCGCCAACGGCAAACGATGTCAGGCGATGGGTGGTGCGAAAAACCACATGTTGATTTTGCCCGACGCCGGCCTCGAGGATGTCGCCAACGCGCTGATGGGTGCGGCCTATGGCTCGGCCGGCGAGCGGTGTATGGCGATTTCGGTTGGTGTCTGTGTCGGTGACGAAGTCGCAGATCAACTGATCGATATTCTCAAGCCGCGCGTCGAATCGCTGCGCATCGGCCCGAGCCTCGATACCGGCCTCGAAATGGGGCCGCTGGTGACCAAAGAACACCGTGAAAAGGTAATGAATTACATCCAGATGGCGCAGGACGAGGGTTCCCGACTGGTGGTCGATGGGCGCGATTTTGTTTGCGCTGGCCACGAGAATGGCTACTTCCTCGGAGGCTCGCTGTTGGATCGGGTAAAACCGGAAATGCAGTCATACCAGGAAGAAATTTTCGGGCCAGTATTGCAAATCATGCGCGTCGGTTCCTTCGATGAAGGGATGGCGCTTGCCACCGACCACCCTTACGGCAATGGCACTTCAATCTTTACCAGGAACGGCGCGGCGGCGCGGACCTTCGCCGACAAGGTTGAAGTCGGCATGGTCGGCATCAACGTGCCGATTCCGGTGCCGCTGGCATTCCACAGTTTTGGCGGCTGGAAGTCTTCGGCCTTCGGTGATTACAATCAGTACGGAATGGAAGGGCTGCGCTTTTACACCAAGGTCAAGACCGTGACCGCACGCTGGCAGGAGACCGGACTGGATGCCGAATTCTCGATGCCTGTGCTAAAGTAAAAGCAAGCACAACATTCATAAGGGCTATATGTACAGGATGTACGATATGGCGCATGCTCTGTGCACTGGGTATTGCTTCAACCGGTCTCGTCGCGGCTGACATGGGACTTGTTTTGAGGTCCTTTAATGTCCGGGGCCTCGTATTGCTGACATTTTTCGATATAAAGCTCTGTGCTCAATGGCATCGGAACGCGAGCTCCGGCAATATTGCCTAGCAGGCGCTTCCCTTCGCGTAACAGGGCCATGCCCTGGCCGGTACGCATTTGCATTAATTGATCGGCGTTGTCGGGTAAAACCGGTTCGAATGAATCCAGTGCCTCTGCAAGCGACACAAATTTTGGCCAGATGTCGAAAATGTCAGGGTCTGTTTTCATCGTACCCGACACGTGCCTGGCCGCAGCGGCATATTCAACAATGGAATCCCTGACGTTCACAAATAAACTACTGACACAAAAAGTTTCAACCATGGTGTCGGCGACCAGGTCAATATCGCGCATGCTCTGTGCAATCTTGATAAATCTTGAATGGTAAAATTCGGCGGGCGTCATGGTAAAGGCTTTGAACGGCTCTCCCCAGATTTCGTCGATGCCTTCGCAGCCACTGTGGTGCTTGACCTGTTTTCCCAGTCGCAGTGCTTCTTCAAAACACTCGCTACATTCGCGCATCAACTCGTTATTTTTACTCACTTTTACGCCGAGCTCGGCGAGATCAACGATCGAGGTGAACAAATCGGTAGCGCGATTAAACAGCGAACCCGCCAGCATCGCAGCATTGACGCGTTTTCGCTCGGGGTGGGTTTGCACCGCGAAGGCTGCACGTGCCGCTTCGAGTCTACGCCCCGGTGTGTTAATACCCGCCTCGGTTTGGTGAAACGCACGACGGGTGAGGTTGTCGATCAATCGCTTTCGATTGCTCAGGGTGTCTTTCGGTGGTGAGTAATAACGGATCCAGTAACCGTAATAAAAAATATGCTCGGTACCGTCGATTAGTCGACGCTCACCATTTTTGGAGGAATTATTCATGCTCAATTTAACAAATTGCCGGCCAGGAATGATTACTTTCGGAAGGTGTCAGGTCTCAGAGCACTAATCATAGTGCAATCTAGAGCATTCATCCATGATATAGGTCAACCAGTAATTAATTCACCGAGAATGCGCCCGAAAGATCAGATCTTACACAGTAACCACTAGTCAGGAAAAGGATAGCTCATGTGCTGAGCCATTATGTGTTTATAATGCCATGCCAATAATAATTTCTACAGGTAATGGCATTTTCCATCCTTAGCTCGAACCGCATCGAAAAGCTACAGCAGTCCATGTGTCGCCACCTGGCCCAACAGCCACCTGGCAACGTATTTGCGTGCGAAATAATTGTGGTTCCGACCTTTGCAATGGCACGTTGGCTCAATTTGCAACAGGCTCAACAACAGGGGATTGCCGCCAATATCGACTATCCCCAACCTGCCGAATGGATTTGGCAGCTCGCAGCATCGCTGCTGGAACGGGTACCCCCACAGGACCCGCTGACACCTGAGACTAGTTGCTGGGATATTTTTTCACTTTTGCCTGGTATGCTTAAGCAGCGCATCTTTGCTCCACTACGGCAGTATTTGCACGAGGATGAACAGGGTGTAAAGCGCTGGCAACTGGCAAACCGAATCGCCGAAGTGTTCGAGCGTTACCAGCATTATCGGCCATCGATGATACGCGAATGGTCGCAGGGTAAGGACGACCAATGGCAGGCTCAGCTTTGGCGTGCACTGGTTGAAGATCATCAGCTAATCCACCGCACCGAGGTGCTCGGCCAGTTGGTAGCAAAGCTGCACGGCGATGTAGACTTGCGCGACCTGCCCGAGCGGGTCAGCCTGTTTGCCCTGTCCAGCCTTCCACCTTCCTATATTGAAGTGATTCTCGCCCTGGCCCGGCATATCGATATTACCCTTTACCAGCACAGTCCTACCGACCAGTACTGGGCTGATTTAAAGTCCAGCAAGTCGCATTCCCGGCGCCTCCTGTCGAACCCACAAGCGGCTGAATACGACGAGGCAGGTAACGAATTGCTCGCATCCTGGGGTCGGCAGGGTCAGGTGTTACAGGACTTGCTACTTGACCAGGATTCTGGGCTAACCAGTGATCTGGAACTCTTTCAGGCACCCGGTAGCTCAACCCTGTTAAGGAGCATTCAACAAAGTATTTTCGATCTCGA
>JADFMY010000167.1 GCA_022563685.1 Pseudomonadota bacterium
TTCAAATAGGTGCGGTGTTATCTTGCTTGACCGCATCTCACACAGACGAATGTGTACAAACTCAAAGTAAAACATCTAAGTATATTGCCTTTGATAAAGGCGATTTGCAGCTGCAAGCCACCAATCTTGCAGAGGGACAAAATGCACAGCCCATGTTGTTGGGCGACAGTCCCGATCAGTCCATCCTACAAAATGGCAAAAGTTATTTTGTGGCTCATTATTTACACATCTTTTCAAGTTGGATATTGAGGGGGGTGTGGACTAATATGCTTGTCAATCCTGCTAACATAGAGGGTGCAGAAAGAGATTGGTATGTACTTAATTAATATTATTAATCAACTAAAAGCTGAATTATGAAAGAAGAAATCAGACAAATATTAGAAACTACGTATGCTTATAACGTAGAAAATGACAGGGTAATTGACGAAATATTGACTTTGTTTAATGATACTGAAGTTAAAGGCATATTTGATTATTTAAGAATGAAAAAACATTGAAATAGTGCCGCTGCTATCTTCAAAAAGACACAATCAATTAATGAAAATCGATCATAGGGGTCCGATCCGATCATAGGGGTCAGGTCTTGTTGTTTGCTTTATCGTAATTTTTAATTACTCGACTCACCCACGAATAATGCAACCCGAAAAAATCTCCTATTTCCTTCATGCTATAACCACCACTGGCATAAGACGCCAGGATGGCTTGATTTCGATTGTGGCTGTGCCTGACATAATAATCGAGTGATTGGGCTTTTTTTCGTCTTTGTGATTTCGGTATCTCACTTAAATCCCGGTTTGACTTTATCTTGAGCTGCAGGTCGTTGACAAATTCTTCACTGCCCAGGAAGACCTGGTTTCTTAATTCCTCCCAGGGTGAGGGCTGGTTTTTACCCGCTGCGACGAATGCCTGGTATTTTTGCTGTGCATTCGATTGTCGTTTACCAAAAGCAGCCAGTAACCATTCTATCTTTAGCCATTGTGGAGGCGCTCGATAGCCTGCGGTATCGCGATAACTACTCCATGGCCATGCCCTGGCGTTATTGACCATTCGAGCACGCACAGGGTTCAATACAATATATCGCGATAGTTCGAGCAGATATGATTCTTTTTGCACCAGAATGGCCTTGTACCTGCCCTGAAATACATGCCCTACCCGGTTATTGTTCCGATTACTGGTTTGCGTATACACGCCATTGAGTTGACGCATGCCTTTGCTCAGGTTGCCATCCGGCGTTTCAATCAACAAATGGTAGTGATTATCCATCAGGCAATAAGCATGGATTAACCAGTTGAATCGTTCGACTACCTGTTCCAGGATTTCGAGAAAGGCTTTACGATCAATATCGGTACTAAAGATATCTTCCTGACGATCACCCCTGGCGGTGACGTGGTAGAGAGCACCTGCGAATTCTATCCTGAGGGGTCTGGCCATAAGCTGGATTATAATCAATTATTAGCAAATAACAAGACCTGACCCCTCTTTTATTTCTTAAATGCGAAACGTGGATAGCCCTTCCCTGGCTTTTTTCGTTTCCTCTGGATACAGGTGCGATAGCCAGTGTTTTTCCCCGTAGCGAAATCCGCGCGTGATCAATAACACCAGGACGAAGTAGAGTACGGCCGCCGTAATGAAACCCTCGGAAGCCAGGTAATATTGCCGGTTAAGCCAGCGCCCGGCGCCGAGCAAATCCTGGATTGTAATCGTGCTGGCCACCACGGAACCGTGTAGCATGAATACCACTTCGTTGGAATAAGCCGGTAGCGCGCGCCGAAAAGCGCTGGGCAGGATAATGCACTGTAAACGCATCCAGTTTAAAAAACCACCGGCTTTGGCCGCTTCTACTTTAGCTGTTGCGGTGGTTTCGATCGCGCCGCGCAACAACTCGGTGGTATAGGCCGCGGTATTCAGCGTAAATGCGATCAATGCACACCACCATGCCTGCGCCAATATCGGCTTCCACAATACGCTCTCCCGAACCCATTCGAACTGACCAAGACCATAATATATCAAATAGGTTTGCACCAGCAGCGGCGTGCCACGGAAGAAGTAAGTGAAGACCCACACCGGGCCATTGAACCAGGAATTTTTGTTCGCTCTCGCGATCGCCATCGGGATCGATATCAGTCCGCCCAGGATTAACGCCAGTATGGTCAGCTCAAGTGTGACCAGGGCGCCATACAGAAAGCGGTCGAAATTTTGTGCGATCAGGACGATATCGAGCGGCGACCAGGTCTCGATAAATTGACCGATATCAGCCCAGAAACCAGTAGTAGACTCTTCCATTACTGAGTCCTCACCACGCCTTTATTGTACTTTCGATCGAGCCAGCGCAGGCCGAGATCAGAGACCGCGGTCATCACCAGGTAAATCACCAGTACCGCAAACATGAAAGTAAAAAGCTGTCGCGTCGAGCGTCCAGCGGCAAAGCCGTTGAAAACCACATCCTGCAAGCCGATCACCGATACCAGCGCGGTCGACTTAATTTGCACCAGCCAGTTGCTGGAAAAGCCCGGCAGGGCATGACGCACCATCTGCGGCCAGATAATACGGCGAAATACCAGGGGGCGGCTCATACCGCAGGCGGCGCCAGCCTCGATCTGGCCTTTGGGTATCGCCAAAATCGCGCCACGAAATGTTTCGCTCATATAAGCACCGAAAACGATGCCCAGGGTGCCAACACCGGCCGCGAACTGACTGATTTCCGCATAGTCCCACAGACCAGTCAAACTGCCGATAGCATTGGCCAGTTCCTGACCACCGAAGAATACCAGCAGGAGTAACACCAGGTCGGGAACGCCACGAACGATCGAGGTATAGCCGGCGGCAATATTCTGTGCCAGCCGGTTGCTCGACAAGCTGGCCCAGGCGCCGAGTAGACCAAATAACACCGCAACCAGCAGAGAAAAAATGGCCAGCTGCATGGTGACCCAGGTCCCCTGCAGCAACTGTCCCTGGTATTCGATGATTGCGTCCACACACACCAAAAGGGGTCAGGTCGAACATTCCAACATGGTGCTGCTATACTACTCGCATGGCCAGGCCCATTAGAATTGAATTCGCCGGTGCTTTATATCATGTTAATTCCAGGGGTGACCGGCGCGAGGATATCTATCTAATTGATGAAGAACGATTGGACTGGCTCGATGTACTGGCCCAAACTTGTCAGCGTTTCAATTGGGTCGTCCACGCTTATGACCAGATGACCAACCATTACCACCTGCTGGTTGGAAACCATTGATGGTAATCTATCCAGAGGCATGCGGCAATTAAAGAGTGTTTATACGCAACACTACAATCAACGCCATAATCAGGTAGGGGATTTGTTTCAAGGGCGACACAAAGCCATCCTTGTACAAAAAGACAGCTACCTCCTCGAACTCAGTCGCTACATAGCGCTAAACTCATTGCGAGCGGGAATGGTGAATAATCTCAATCAATGGGTGTGGAGCAGCTATCCAGCGACCATGGGTGCATCAGCAGGGCCGGAATGGCTGGATACCGACTGGTTATTGAGCCAGTTTAGCAAACAACGCAAATCCGCCAGGCGGAAATGCCATGAATTTGTTATGCAGGGGAAGGGTTTACCCAGTCCACTGGTGGACACACACCATCAATTGATATTAGCTGATGATGCATTTGTTGAACCATTTCGTGATCTCAAAAGCACCGATCAACTTGGAGAATTTCCGAAAGCACAACGTATTCTTTTCGGTCCCGGTCGGTATTGAACTGGTCCGAATCACTGAAAAGATATCTCAGGTAATACGGCATGTCGGTTATCCAGTTGCGTCCCCATGATTCGAGAAAATTGCGGCTGACCGGCACAAAGGTAAACCCCGCGAAGACCTCGTACCTCGGGTCGGCATCATATTGGCGCCAGTACGGCAGGATGGGTTTGTTGAGCGCAACAACGGCTGTTGTCTTGTTAAGTTCGCCGCTGCGATAAAATGCAAGCTCAACGTTTTCGCCGATCTGCTTGCGCTCGATGGCTTCGGCCATGTGCAATCTGAGGCCGTAAATCTCTATCATGCCGTCATTATCGATGTCGAAATCATCGATACGCGTTATCACATCACCGGCCTGCAGAACGTTCTCTACCGAGCTGTGCATCAGAGTGCTTAAAAT
>JADFMY010000063.1 GCA_022563685.1 Pseudomonadota bacterium
CATATGGCGGGCAGATCGGTATTCAGGATGGGGCGTTGAAAATATCGGGACATGTCACAATCTTTGGTGCTATCGAGGGTCCAATTGCCCGAATTATTGAAACCCGTCTCGACGATGGGAATGGATCCACCGGACGGGTACAGTCAGTCGTATCCGGAGGCTCTATGACGAATAATGGTACTAATGTCGGTGTCAATCCTTACGTGGATTCAGATAGATACGACATGGCATTTCGTTTGTAAATTGCCGATAGCCTAACGAATCAGGCCTGTCGATTTTACGGCAGGCCTTTTTTATTGATGAACAACGCACTGACAGTTTCTAACCTGTTCTACTCGATTTCCGGCGTCGATATTCTCAAGAAGCTGAGCCTGCAAATACCCGAAGCGAGTTATTTTGCCATTGCCGGGGTCAATGGCGCGGGCAAGTCGACGCTGATCAAGTTAATTCTGGACCTGATACGCCCTACGAGCGTGAACGAGCTTAAAATATTCGGGCGGCAAAACAGGGATAAAGGTTGCCGCGATCGGCTGGCCTATCTACCCGAAAATTTCGATGTCAAAAAATCGGTCAATGGATGGCAATACCTGGACTTCGTGAACTCGATTTACGGTAATTCACAGCGCAGGGAGCAAACCCGTGAGCTTGCCGAACGGCTGGATTTCGAACCCGACCGGCTTCGATCGAAAATTGGCAGTTACTCCAAGGGCATGGTGCAAAAGCTGGGGCTGATCAGTTGTTTTATGCTCGACCGGGAACTGCTGATTCTCGACGAACCGCTCAACGGCCTCGACCCGAGGGCTCGCTATCACTTTAAAAAGTTACTGCAGGATACCAAACCGCAAGGCAAGACGATACTTTATAGCACCCACCTGCTGGCCGATGCAGAAGACATCTGCGACCAGTTTGGCATTTTGCACCAGGGTGAAATGAAATACATCGGTACCCCCGCCGACTGTATGCAAAGCTATCAGGCCGACACACTGGAACAGGCCTATATGCGGTGTATTTCCGGCCGCTAGAGCCGGAATCTATTAATCGTTTTGTAGGTTGGGGTGAGCTACGCGAACCCCAACATAAACAAGATTCGGATAATATAATAACCATTGCTCATCAATTGCATTGCTTTAAAAAATTGGGGTCAGATCACGATTAATGGCCATTAATCGTGATCTGACCCCAATTTTTTCAGTTCTTTTAGTTTCCGCGTTAAAGTATTTCGCCCCCATCCGAGTAGCCGTGCGGCTTCCTGCTTGCGTCCACCGCTTGATTCGAGCGCGCATTCGAGTAAGGTTTTTTCGAATTTTGGCGATGCCTCGGAGAGTAAATTCTGCTGACCGGCGGCGAGTTTCTGCTTCGCCCAGACGCGTAACACGTCTTCCCAGTGACCGGTATTTTCACTTACTATGGGCTTATCCTGGCCCCGATCCTTACCCAGCAATTCTTCGGGCAGGTCACTCATTTGAATTTCGGCGCCGGTCGCCATCACGTTAAACCAGCGACAGGTATTTTCCAGTTGGCGGATATTGCCGTTCCACTTGAGCTTGCACAGGTAGTCCATGAGCCCGGGGTTGATCTGTTTCGCTTCTTCGCCCAGTTCGTCTGCGAGTCGCTGCAGGAAATATCCGAGTAGCAGGGGAATGTCCTCACGTCTTTCGCGTAATGGGGGTAGCTTTAACTTGATCACGTTGAGACGGTGGAACAAATCCTCGCGGAATAAATTTTGCTCGACCAGGTGTCCCAGGTTGCGATGCGTCGCAGTAATAATGCGCACGTTGGTACGTATCGCCTTATTGCCGCCAATTCTGAAAAATTCACCCTCCGCCAGCACGCGCAATAAGCGGGTTTGCAGGCCCATCGGCATATCGCCAATTTCGTCGAGAAACAGCGTGCCTTCGCCCGCCTGCTCGAACCGGCCCTGGTGTTGGGTGTGCGCCCCGGTGAAGGCGCCTTTTTCGTGACCAAATAGCTCGGATTCAAGCAATTCGGCTGGAATAGCGGCGGTGTTAATCGCGATAAACGGTCCATTTTTACGCGGGCTATGCCGGTGTATCGCCCTTGCTACCAGTTCCTTCCCGGTACCCGACTCGCCGCTGATCAATACGCTGGTATGCGAGCGGCTTAACCTGCCGATGACGCGAAATACCTCCTGTATCGCAGTCGAGTCACCGATGATTTCATCGGTGATATTGCTGGGATGGACGACTGGTGGTTTTCCCGCCTGTTTTTGACAGGCGCGCTTAATAAGGTCGATCGCCTGGTCGATATCGAATGGCTTGGCGAGGTATTCAAAAGCGCCTTCCTGATAGGCGTTGACTGTGGTATCCAGGTCAGAGTAGGCGGTCATGATAATAATCGGTAGCGACTGGTCGACATTTTTGACCTGTTTTAAAAACTCGAACCCACTGATACCAGGCATGCGAAGATCGCACAGGATAGCCTGGGGTTTATCATTATTGTCCGAGCGCTTAAGCTGGGTCAGGGCAGCCGAAGCAGTTTCGAAAGGAGTGACCACGAAACCAACGTTCGACAGTGCCCTTTCGAGTACCCAACGAATCGACTGGTCGTCATCGATCACCCAGATCGATGTGGCGGCAGGATTGCTCATGACTCTCCCAGCGGTAAAAAGATGCTAAACATGGTTCCTGATGTCAGACTTTCAGGTCTGATTAAACCACCGTGTCGAGATATGATTTCCTGTGCAATGGGCAGGCCCAGGCCACTCCCTTGCGCTTTATCGGTCACCATGGGCAAGAATATGGTGTTTCCCAGGTCGTTGGAAATACCCTTGCCATTGTCGATGATGTCTACCTGCATCACCAATGGGTGACGGTTTTGCCCGATAGTGAACTGTCTCACGACACGTGTCCTGAAAGTAATTTCACCATCCTTTTCCAGCGCCTGTACCGCATTTTGCGCGATATTGAGAAAAGCCTGTATGAGTTGATCCCTGTCTGCCAGTAACTCGGGAATACTCGGATCGTAGTCGCGACGGATGATAAATCCATCCGGATCAGTGGCCAGCAACAGCTTGCGTATGTGTTCCAGAATTTCAAGAATATTTACCGGCTTCCTGGCAGTTTTCGCGTTCGGCCCGAGCATATTTTTGATCAGCGCCTGCAGTCGATCGACTTCGCTGATAATGACATCGGTGTACTCTTTCATCGATGGTTGGGTGATTTCTTTTTCCAGCAATTGAGCAGCACCGCGGATGCCTCCCAGTGGATTCTGGATTTCATGCGCCATGCCCCGGGCAAATTGCTGGCTGGTCTGATTGTGCAACTGGTTGATTTCCTCTCGAGCTATTTGTAGCTGCCGGTCGACCGGCCTGATCTCCACCAGGATAATGCCTTCGGCCTGGGTATCGTCGAGGGGGTAGATCGAATAGTCGGCGATGATCGACTGCCCATTCGATAGCGTTAGCCGTGCTTCGTGTTCGGTCAGCGCCTGTGCCTGCGGACAGAAGTCTGATAAGTTCGAAGTGATCGTACTGGATTCAACCTGGCTGAATAACCGATCAAAATCCTTACCCAACAGGGTGGATGAACTGGCCCCGAACAGTGCCTCAGCGGTCGAGTTCACGTAACACACCCGCAGGCTTTGATCGAGGCACAGGATCGCACTGTTGAGCGAGTCCAGAATTTTATCGGCTGCAAATTGGGCCATGTCGGAATTTCGCACTATATTGGTGCATGAATATACCACTAGAATGAAATCAATGGTCAGGAATTGGATTAGCGGGTAAAAAAAGGCCCCAATTAAGAGGCCTTTCGTAAGCGATTACCCTGATTTTCCGTTAGCAACTGTAATACATATCAAACTCGACTGGATTGGTCGCCAGACGCATACGTGCCACTTCCTCGTTCTTGAGTTCGATGTAGGTGTCGATCACATCGTCGGTAAACACGCCACCAGCCTTTAGAAAACCCCGGTCCTGATCCAGCGCTTCGAGCGCCTGATCGAGCGAAAAAGCAACCTGTGGGATTAGAGCTTCTTCTTCGGGCGGCAGGTCGTAAAGGTCCTTGTCCATCGCTTCGCCGGGGTCGATTTTATTCATGATACCGTCGAGACCGGCCATCAGCAGTGCGCTGAACACGAGGTATGGATTGGCGGTCGAGTCTGGAAAACGAACCTCGATACGACGCCCCTTTGGATTGCCAACATGCGGAATTCGAATCGAAGCCGAACGGTTTCTGGCTGAGTAGGCCAGCATCACCGGCGCTTCGAAACCGGGCACCAGGCGTTTGTAGCTATTGGTTGCCGGGTTCGAAAATGCATTGATCGCGTGCGCATGCTTGATCACGCCGCCGATAAAGTGCAATGCGGCTTCAGACAGGCCGCCGTAGCCGTCACCGGCAAAAATGTTAACCCCTTCTTTGGCCAGCGACATATGTACGTGCATGCCGCTGCCATTGTCACCTACCAGTGGCTTTGGCATGAAGGTAGCGGTCTTGCCATAGCTATGTGCGACATTGTGAATGCAGTATTTGAGCGTTTGTACCTCGTCCGCCTTTTTTACCAGGGTATTAAACGCGACTCCAATTTCGCATTGACCAGCAGTTGCGACTTCGTGGTGGTGTACCTCGACATCGAGTCCCATTTCTTCCATTGCCAGGCACATCGCAGAGCGAATGTCGTGCAGCGAATCTACCGGAGGAACCGGAAAATAGCCGCCTTTGATCCGCGGACGGTGACCTGTATTGCCGTCTTCATAAGCCTTTCCAGAATTCCAGTCCGCTTCTTCCGAATCGATCTGGTACGAGCAATGATTTATTTCGGTGGTCCACTTCACATCGTCAAACACGAAGAATTCGTTTTCCGGGCCAAAATAAGCGGTGTCGGCGATGCCGGAAGCCTTCAGATAGGCCTCGGCGCGGTTGGCGATAGAACGAGGGTCACGCTCGTAACCTTCTCCGGTGGTGGGTTCGACCACGTCGCAGGTAATGTTGATCGTCGGCTCATCGGTAAAGGGGTCCAGCATCGCGGTGTCGGCGTCGGGCATCAGGATCATGTCGGATTCGTTGATACCCTTCCAGCCGGCAACAGACGATCCATCGAACATCTGCCCCTGGGTAAAGCTGTCTTCTACTAGGAGTCTGGCGGGAATCGAAAGATGCTGTTCCTTACCCCTGGTATCGGTGAAGCGAAAATCGACGAATTTGACGCCGTGGTCTTTGATGGTATTGAGTACATCGGCTGCTGACATGGGTTTTGTCTCCGTAACAAAATGGTAGCGTGTTGAAACTTCGGGGCATTGTACCGATAAATTTCACAATACCAATTAAACGGTGATTTTGGTAGACGGGTGATCGAATTTTAAATCGTAGCGCACTATTTTGGTGCAATAATACTACGGGAGAAAAAAACCCTTATTTTACCGATGTGAGATAGCTGCTGCGCCTGTTGGATCATTTGGTCGATTTGCGCGCGGTGGTTGTTATCGCAGCAGCTCTCGGGCAGAGTGATATCGATTTCAACCCGATCTTTCAGGTAATGCAGATGGATAGATTCGACCCGATCGGCGCAGGGGTTAGCTTGCCAGGCGGTTTTCAGCTGCCCCATTAGTTCGCCACGTGATGGCAGGTCGGTGACCGATTCATGATCGGATTCGGTGAGTGGATCGACATGGATGCTGACATCGATAATCTGTGGAAAATCGGCCTTTATCTGCCGTTCCAGCGAGAATGCGATATAGTGCGCCTCGGAAACACTCAGACGCGGATTGACCCGTATCTCTGCGTCGATATAACCCAGACCCCCCATAGAGCGGGAGCGCAGTCTATGCACCGCGCGAACGCTCTCGTCATCCACCATGGTAGATTTCACTGCCTCGATCAGTTCGATATCGAGGCTGGTGTCGATCATTTCGTTTAGCGCCTTGCGCGTTATTTTATACCCCATAATCGAAATCATCGCGGCTACCATGATGGCTGCGACCGCATCCATATGCGCTATCCCCAGAAGCTGGGCTGAAATACCAGCAAAAACGATGATCGACGACAGTGCATCGGAGCGATGATGCCAGGCGTTCGCTTCAAGCAGGGTCGAATGGACTCGCTTCGCTGCCCTGATGGTGTAGCGATACAGAAATTCTTTGCCGAAAATGGCCAGACCCGCAAATACCAGGGTAATGGTTTCCGGGTTGGTCCCGCGTGGCGAGACTATGCTGTCGAAACCCCGGTAGGCGATGCCCAGGCCAACGCCGATCAGGATGACCCCAAGCATTACCGAAGCCAGCGTCTCTATGCGGCCGTGACCGTAGGGGTGGCCCTCATCGGCTGCTTTCGACGAGTGCCTGATGGCTACCAGTATGATGATATCGGTGCTGAGATCCGTCAGGGTATGAAAACCGTCTGCTAACAGGGCCTGCGACTGTCCGATAATGCCAAATACGATCTGGCTAGCTGAAAGCCCACAATTTATCAGGGCGCCGACCAGGGTAACTTTTTTTATTATTCGATGGCGGTTATCAGCATTCATCTGCTGACTTTTCGACCAGTATAATATATTCGTCCTGCTGTTCGTGGCTTGAAATGATGCTGTGGCCGTTGATGCGGCACCAGGCCGGGATATCGTTCATGACCCCAGGATCGGTACAGGTAATCTGAACCCGGGCGCCTGCTGCCTGTTGCTTGATGCAGTTCTGTAGTCGAATCACCGGCATCGGGCACAGCAGGCGCCGGGCATCGAGTTCGATTACCCCGGTACTCATGCGATATACCATTCCTGCTGAATTTCGTTGGCAGCCAGTGGCTTAATATGGACTTGTTGGGTCGACTGGTTTTGGTCGCTGAATAGTAATTCAACCGAATCCGAATCGCGGCCTTTGCTGTAACGGGCGGTGATTGCGCAGGCGAGTTCGATTTGTTGCTGGTCGAGTTTTTCGCCTTCGATCAATGCGAGTGGTCCGGCATGACTGACGGTTTTAATAGTTTGAAACAGGTTTTTATAGCCGCTTAAAAACCGGCTTTCACCTTCTTCCCTGGCAATAATCAGTTTAAACGACTGGCTTGGCCTGATATGCCGCCCCACTTTGAGCAACATGATATCGTCCAGTTCGTACTGTTTTTGCCCGCGGTTGTCCCACAGGTCCTGTAACCTCACCGCGTAGTTTTCATCGGTTAAAAAACAGCAGCCACCGGCGGGCTGGGCATAATCTTCAAAGCCAAATTGCTGCGCCAGTGCCATTTGCTGTTTTCTGGATCGCCCGGTAATGCCATGCAATTTTTCGCGCTTCACCCAGCCTTCTTTTTCGGGTCGGGTTTCCGGTAAATATTTGGCGCACAGGGGGCGCAGCAGCAGATCCTCGGCGCCCGATTCGGCGGATACCACGGGCAGGGTTTTCTTGCGCTGCGACATCGGGCGTTGGCCCATGACTTCCCCGGTGATAATAAAATCGAAGTGGTTTTCTTTAATCCATTCGTAAGCCTTGTGTACCATGAAAATCTTGCAATCGAGACAGGGGTTTAAATTGGCGCCGTAACCATGTTTCGGGTTGATCACGATGTCTTTATATTCGTCAACGATATCGATGATGTGGAGCTTGATCCCCAGTTGCTCGGCCACCCATAGCGCGTTATTTCGCTTTACCCGGTTCCTGTCTTTCTTGCGGATCGCATGAGTATGCCCTTCGACACAAAAGCCGGTATAAAAATTAATGCCCTCAACATAAATACCCTGATCCTGAATCAATTTCGCGGCCAGTAATGAGTCGAGACCACCCGATATAAGAGCCACTGCCTTACGTGTCATGATCGTTAAATCTGTACAGTTTTCAAAAAATGATTATAACAAAAGCGAGCCGAGAAACAGAACAGGTAGGTTGGGGTTCGTTACATGGATGTAACTTATTAGAGCACCAACAGTAGGCGCTTTTAGGCGACGCAGGAGCAGTTGCCGAGAGGGATGAACCCCAACAAAGCAATGCGATTAATGAGCAACGGTTGTTATTCTAGCCGAATCTTGTTTGTGTTGGGGTTCGCGTAGCTCACCCCAACCTACAATATGATTATTTAAAATCAATCGAGTCTGACCCCATTGATATTACCAGCAGTTGCCGGTGGTGCCTGAGCGCACCCCCGTGCTGCTATAGGTAATCGTCAGGCAATCGGTATCATTGGTTTGCCCACCCGTTGCCGTCGCTGTCACCAGGTAGCAGATGGCAATCGTCCCACCAGCACAGGCAGCAACGGATAAATTATAGTAGCCTTCGGCGCTGGTAGTGGTACCGAGATTAAGCCCGGTGGCAGCTGATATATCGGTGGTGTAGGTATTATTTTGCGCCAGAAAACGCTCTTCTCGCGCGCTGATATCCAGCAATGTACCCTGTGCGTCAGCGCGATGCGCTCGAAGCACAGAGCTTTGATACGACGGTATCGCAATGCCAAATAAAAGGCCGATAATGACAACCACAATCATCAATTCTATAAGCGTAAATCCTCGTGTACCAGTCATAAGTTCTCTCGTCTAGTAGGGTCGAATTTATTCGACCGATATCGCCCCGGCGTACCGCCGGGGCTATCTAAGCCTATACCAGGTTATTGCGGCGTAATATCAATCCAGGTGCGGCGCCCGGTTTCAAAATTAGGGCCCGAGGTCACGCCTCCCTGTGCAACACCGCCCTCGATAACAACGGGTGAACCGGTAATGCTGTCAAGCCCGGTAGGTGGTAGGCCACCTGAGCCAACCCCGCCAACCTGGCCAGTGACTATAAGACCCAAATTGTACAGCGCGGACAATTCTTTATACCGATCCTTACAGCCGCCATCCTTCTCTTTAGTATCCTTACAGGATTCCAGTGTTGTGAACTCCGCTACCAGGGCATCGAAGTCGGCAAACCCTGCCGCTACTAATAGATTGGCAAAGAGATCCTGGGTAACGCCCTGAGTTTCTACTATGTATGCTGCTGACCAGTCCGGCTCGTCCCCGTAGCAGGGCTTGGTGCCAAATACCAGTTTGGAAATTTCACCGAAGTGCCAAAAAATGGTGCTTTCGTAGAGGAATTCGGCATTGCTGGTGACTATTAATCCGCCGTAGGCTTCATAGTCGGGTGCGCCGGCGTCGATGACGCCATTAGCATTTAAATCCTCTACCAGGTTCACCTGGGTACCATCGGACAATATAACGAAAGACTTCAGGTCGCTTGGGTTCTGTACGGTCACCAGGTCCAATGCCGACGTGAAAGGGGGGGCAAAGTGGCTGCGTTTAATCAATTGTATAATCAACGAACCATTGCGCCAACGCCCATTGGTTAAAGCAGAGGTTTTATTCACACATTCGGTTTGCGTTGGATGCAATCCGCCATTGATGATCGCCAGGCTATCGAAGGTACTGCGCAGTGTGCCGCCACTGGCCTGAATATTGGCTAATTTATGGATTAACGAAACACCCTCGTCATCCACTAAGGGCCCGACACCGTCCCAGGCCGCCAGTTTTTTGTGGATCATGCGTTGATAGGTCACGACGCTGTATTTCCTGGTGCCGATGGTGAGTTCACTGCCAGGCGAGAGGTCGGCATTCGCAATCAGGACAATAAACTCTTCAGCCGGACTGATGCCTAAATCGGTTACATTATATAATTTACCGGTAGCGAGTGGGTCGATATCAAAATAATCCACATAGGTGCGATTGGTTGCATCGTCGTACTCATGCACGTGGCCATCGGTTCCGCCGCCTAAACCATCACCCAGGGTGGCGCTGTCGGTATCCACGTCCAAATGCCCTGCGGCCAGGCCGCCGGCACAGATGCCGGTACAGGCAGGCGGTACCAGCGGAGGATTGAGAAAGTTAAGAAATAGCGTATCGAAGCCCTTGGAAATGCGGGCTATCGTCACTTGCGACATGCTGCCGTCCTTGCGTTTCCACGCCATCGGAATATCTTCCAGGTCGTTGAGGTCACCATCGGCGTTATTATCGACCCGGTCGGCAGCGTCTAACAGGCCATTTCTGTCCAGATCGAAGATGGTGTCGGCAGCGACGCCACCCTCATCAAAACTCACTTCAAGCAACCAGTTGGAAAGCCCATTAGGATTAGTGATGGTCGCTTTTAGCCGACTGGCGCGCAATTGCGGCGGTGTGATCAATCGCTCGCCCGCGGGTAGATCCACTTTCCAGCCTTTATAGGTAGACCAGTCGATCGCAACAGTGGTGGTAAAAGTACGCACCTTTTCGCTAAATGTGCCACTGACGTAGTCGGTATCGGCCGACAGAATTTGGGCCAACCGAGTGCTCGCAACCGGTGCATTGCCGGTATCCCAGATGCCGTAAAGCGCCTGCACGCTGGGGTCAACGATATCGGCGGCAGTATATAAACGGCCGGTACCAAACAGCACCAAATGTCCGGATTGCGGATGGTTAGCGACATCGGGCGACATGGTAATGGGCTGGGTGCCAACGCCATCGTACAATTTATAGGCGACCTTCCAGGCTGCCGATGAACTGCCGGTTAAATCAAATTTCCACATATCACCGTCGATATCACCGGCGTAGGCAATATCTGCCATCCCATCGTTATCGGTATCCACCAGTGCAGGAGCCGAGAGACCGTTGGGTGCGCCGGACGACCCACTACCAGTCGAAATTTTAGTCACTGTCCCTGTCTGCAGGTCGACGAGGTAGAGCTTCGCGATTCCATTGACGCTACTGACGCCATTGCCGTTGATCGCGTACCACTTGCCATCGTTCAATTTTGTCACGGTCGTGGCACCGAATATGTAACCGAGGTCATTATCGGCGCTTCCATCCAGCTCCCATAAAACTTTCTTATCGTTTCCGCTCGAAAAATTTTCTGAACTAAGATCTGGATGGGTAACATCCAGGGCGAAGAGTCCCTTGCCACCACCACCGAGACTGCCAATGAGAACCGAATGCCATGCGCTGCCAAAAAAAGCGTCCTGCACTGTTATTCCGCCGTCGACGAAATAAGAATGTAAATAAGGCCTGCCGGCCAGCTTCGACAAATTGCCGATCACCATGGAAGGTATATAGGCCCAGGCCTCATCGCCGGTTAAGGCATCAAAAGCATGCAACATACCGTCGTTAGCGCCGACGTAAACACGCGGAGCGCGATTTAGATTGTTATTGACAAAGCTAACGTAGCTCGATTCGGGAATATCGGCCTCGGGAACAGCGACATACTCAGGATTGGAATGAATAATATCGCCCAGAACACTGAATCGTAACCGCAAATTACCCGCTGGGTATTCCTGACTGCGATCGCCACGCAGGAAATTGACGATATCGCTGCTGGTGGCGCCATTGTTAAAGGCGGCCAAATCGAGTGCCTGCTTTTGAGACGTGCTTAGATTCGACCAACGAAATGGAATTTGCGACGATCCCGTATAGGTGATGATTTGTCTGCCGGTACTCCAGTAACCGCTAGTCAGTTCATTGGCAGCGAACTGCACATGAGCAGACCAGTTGGTTGCGGTGGCGCCTTGCGCAGGGGAGGTGCCGGTGAGATCGATGCTGGTGGTCAATCCGCCGGTGCTGTTCACATCATACTCGATCAGGTCTCCCTGCCAACTACCATTTTCGTACCAGCCGCGATAGGCCCTGGTGGTGCCACTGGCAAGATCGACATTGCTCAGCTCAATCGGGCCTATATAGCCCAGCGGTTGATCAGCGGGCGAAAATATCGTAGCAGCGTAAACCTGGCTTATCAGTAGTGAGGTTACCAGCAGCGTCGTTTTTAACAGGGTAAATAAAAATTTCATGGCTTTATTTTCTATAAGATTAATAACTGGAATATCGATAACAGATTAAGGGGGGTCATCGCTGACATAGATGCTCTGTACCAGGCGCACGGCATTCTTGCCGGTCGCGCTACGCGTGGTGATGCGAAAAGTATGGACGGCGCCACCAATGATTCGGCCATCAGCAGCCACCTTTACCGACTCCCCGGGTATGGGCTTGGCGCCCAGATATTCGGTCACATAAACATCATTGGCATTAGCACCTTGTGTTGTATTCAACCCCTGCGCGGCCCAGTCTATCTGGTGCACATCAATCGCATCGGCGGTAACGTAGTAACCATCTCCGGCTGCGGCAAAATCAAACGCTGCCGGGTTGGCAATAATCGCGTCGACGCCTTGCTCACCTACTCTCAACAGCTCTTCTGCGCGGTTCAACGCGATCCCCTGCTGCTGCATGCTTCCTGCCATTTTCAGTTCTACTATAGCGGTGTTCATCGAGCTAACCCCAATCAATGTCAGCACTAATAGCATGACTAGCGCGACCAGAATGGATATGCCTTTTTGCGAGGAGGGGTTAGTTGTAATTACAGGTTGATATTTCATGACTAGTCTCCACTGCTTAATTTCTAAGCATTACTACGCTGGAATACAATTGGCGACGAAAGCTGTCATTGGGGGTGTAAACCTGGTCACCGAGCGTATAGGTTCTGGCATCTGCAAACCCTGTTTCCGGACATTCGCTGCGGACCAACAACCAGAACCGTGCGGTAACGACCTGGTTCCAGTCAGCGACGGCATCCGCGTCAAGGTATTGCCCCCCGACACCATATTGAACCTGAAAATGTTCGATACCAGGGAGTAGCTCTTCTATTAATGGTTGGCTGTTATTCCCCAGTCTGACCCGGAATAGTGAAGGCACAGCCTGGCCACTGCAGCTACGCCCCGAGTTACCCACGTAATAAGCATGCGCGATCAGATCACGCACGCTTTGCGGTTGATCCAACACCAGGTTGGCGGCCAGGGCCTGGTCGACGCCTGCGAAAATCTTACCCTCGAAAAGCGAGCTGCGCAGGTGCAGTTGATTCGCTCCGAAGGCGCCGGAAGGCCAGGGTGATGCATAACGTATGGTCAAAACATCGCCACGTAAATAGCTACTGTTCGGGATACAGGCATAACCCGCGTTGGTGTCATCGAGGCCAACAATTCGCTGCGTAACCATACGACCCCAGCTGGTATCACCGGTCGCGCAACTTATCGCAGCCGCTGCCTGCCCGGCGCTGCCGAATATATTCGGAATATCGGAATTGCCGCCCATATAACCCGCTCGCTTTAAATCGGTAACAATCATACTGGTGGCAATACGGCCGTTTTCCTGTAAGCGGGATAAATGACTGGCTGCGGTAAAGGATTGCTTTCCGCTGAGAAGAATTTCTACCAGCGCGGTCAGCAAAAAGAGCCCCAGTAGCATGGCGACCAACAGCTCTACCATGCTAAAGCCACGTTGGCGATGCAGGATCTTCGCATTTATATTTTGTAAGTTAATCACTGGTTTTACCCACGCTTTTATCCAGGGTCAGCCCGTTAAATAGTCACGTTAAACTGATAACAATCGAGATCGCCAGCAGTTTGTACGGGGCAGTTAGTCCCTGAACTACCACTGCGATCGTCGTCCCAACGCACCGTCACTACAAAGGTGTTGGTGCCGGCATTTCTGGTTACCTGCCCCGTGGCTGCCGGCAGCGCACCGGTCAGCACTGTCCACCAGCTATCCACATCGTAAGCAGCCAACTGCGTTAAAGTACAGGCATTGGCAACACAATCGGGAATAGTCCCGGTAGGGGTAGTGCTATGAATATAATTGCCTGCCAACGCCGCAGTAGGGTTAGCCCGCATGCGCTCGCTGAAATCATTGGCAATTATTGCAGCGACACTGGCGCTGTAGGAGCTATTCAGGTTTTGAAGCGTGGTTACCTGCATAGCGGCAACGCCCAAAACACCCACTGCCAATATTAAAACGGTTACCAGCACTTCAATCATCGTGTCGCCGCGATACTTTCGCGGAATTGTCATCTTTCCAGGCCGGCTACCACTTAATTCGCCTGTTTTTATAAACCCTGTTTCTATAAGCATGTAGTTTGTCCTGTGTCTGTTGCTTTCAACACGTTGCCACGGCCTGTGATGGTAATTAAGATACCTTTCGCGCTGTCCGCGAATCCACGGTTATCACACATAATCAATACCTGTACTGCAGTAATACTGGTTGTGCCCGATGGATTGTAGGTAATCGAATTTGTCACTCCGGCAGTGCCTCTAAAAGTGATTCGCGTATCAAGAGCTTGGTGATTCAATACTATCGTATCACCGCCATTTACAGCGCCATCGCGATTGATATCCGAAAACACGATCCATCCCTGCTGCCAGTCTCCAGTGGTTAAGCATCCGCTACCAGCGGTATTTTTCTTGCAAATGGTAACGGGGGTTATCCTCGCCGCAGATTCGGCTTTCGCAAGTTGCAGGGCACTGACGAAATCACTGGCGCCGGAACTAATTCTGTTATTTGAAATAATGGTAATAAAACTGGGAGTCGCAAACGCCATGGTGATTCCGAGAATTGCCAATGCCATAAGAAGTTCTAATAGCGTGAATCCTCTACCCTTAATACCCATTTTCCAGAGCCTCAGTTCAGACATGATAGATTTATACCCGAAGGATTAGAGTTAGTCGCTGGTTAATGGATAAATGGCCCTTATTTGAAGATAAATGGCCCCGGCATGGAGCCGGGGCCATTTAGGTCAGGCCAGGTTACTGGGGCTGAACATCGGTCCAGGTGCGACGTCCAGTTTCAAAGTTCGGACCCGAGGTCACGCCTCCCGCCGAGATACCACCCTCGATTGCGACAGGCGAACCATCGATGATCTCGAGCCCCGTTGGTGGTAGTTTGCCACCTGTGCCGGGTCCAGCAAGGCCAAGGGATAGAAGACCCAAATTGTATATCGATCTCAATTCATCATAATAGTCTTCCGAGTCTTTACAGCCGCCCTCATCGTTGTCTATCGTGATACAGCCTTGCAGTGCTAGAAGCGCCGCTTCAAGCGCCGCCATGTCGGCAAACCCGTGGGTCGCTAATAGAGCCTGAAACAGTGGCAGGGTAATGCCCTCCGTTTCTACCTTGTATGCTGCTGCCCATTGCGGGTCCCCGTAGCAGGGCTTGACGCCCAATGCCACTTCGGCAATAGAACCGAAGTGCCAGAACAAGGTGCTCTCGTAGAGGAATTCGGCATTGTTCTTGACCGTTAGCCCACCATAGACTTCATAGAAGGGGCTGTCTGGCTGGATGCCGCCTGTACCATTTACATTCTCTGTCAGATTCACCTGGGTGCCATCGGACAATACCACGACAGTCTTCAGGTCTGTTGGGTTCTGCACGGTTAGCCTGTCCAGTGGTTTACTCGACGGCAGGCCCCCGAGAAAATGGCTGCGTCTAACCAATTGTATAATCAAGGCGCCATTGCGCCAGCGCCCATTGGTCATTTGCACGGAATCTCTCACGCAACTGGTCTGGGTAGGATGCAGCCCGCCATTGATGATTGCCAGGCTATCGAAGGTACTGCGCAGCGTACCGAGACCGGCCTTTAAACTGGAGATTGTATGGATTAACGAAACACCCTCATCGTCGACTAAGGGCCCGACACCATCCCAGGCGAAAAGCTTTTTGTGGATCAGGCGCTGATAGGCCACGACGTGGTATTTCTTGGTACCAATCGTGAGTTCGCTGCCAGGCGAGAGGTCGGCATTCGCAATCAGGATAATAAACTCTTCGTTATTGCCGATGCCTACGGCTGAATCATCGATGTTTTCCAAATCGATGCCAGTATTTGGATCGATATCGAAATAATCCACATAAGTACGATTGGTTTTATCGTCGTATTCATGTTCGTGGGCGACGGTAGAACCACCTAAGCCATCAACCGGCGGATCGGCGAGGAGATTACAACAGGCGGAGCTGTCGGTATCCACATCTATATGCCCCGCGGCCAGGCCGCCGGTACAGTCCCCGGTACAGGCAGGTGGTACCAGCGGGGGATTGAGAAAGTTAAGAAATAGCGTATCAAAGCCCTTGGAAACACGACCTATCGTCACCTGTGACATGTTACCGGTTTGGAGTTTCCACCCCATCGGAATATCTTCCGGGTCGTTGAGGTCGCCATCGGCGTTATTATCGACCCGATCGGCAGCTTCTAACAGGCCATT
>JADFMY010000064.1 GCA_022563685.1 Pseudomonadota bacterium
AGACTCCTGGCCAAGGCAACGCGACAACCTTAAATTTTTTCACTTGAAGCTTCCCGGTGATCAAAGTGACCGATAATTCCTGCTACAATCGCGGCTTGTTTGAGTAGGCACCTGTTCCGAGCCCGATGGATGTTTCCCACCTGTTAGATTCTCTCAATGACCGCCAGCGCGAAGCTGTCAGCGCCGAATCCGGGCCTATCCTGGTACTGGCTGGTGCGGGCAGCGGCAAAACACGGGTTTTGACCCATCGCATTGCCTGGATCTGCGAAGTTGGTGGCCTGTCACCGCTTAGCCTGCTTGCGGTCACTTTTACTAACAAAGCCGCGAGCGAAATGCGCGCTCGGGTCGAAAGCTTGCTCGGAATATCCACGGGAGCGATGTGGGTTGGTACCTTTCATGGGATTGCACACCGTATGTTGCGCGCTCACTGGGAGAAAGCTAATTTGCCGCAAACCTTCCAGATTCTCGATAGCGACGACCAGCTACGTATGGTTAAGCGGGTGGTCCGCCAGCTTGAGCTGGATGAAACCAAATGGCCTGCGAAGCAGGCACAATGGTTCATCAATCACAATAAGGACGAAGGTCTGCGTCCCACGAATATAGACCCCGGGAACGACCATATACAGCAACAATTACTCGCGATCTATCAATTGTACGAAACCCTTTGCCAACGCGCTGGTGTGGTTGATTTTGCCGAGTTGCTATTGCGTTCGTTGGAGTTAATCCGCGATAACGATGATTTGCGCGCGCACTACCAACGTCGTTTTCAGCATATCCTGGTAGACGAATTTCAGGATACCAATGCGATACAGTACGCCTGGTTAAGGCTGATGGCGGGCAGCGATACACCGATATTCGTGGTCGGGGATGACGATCAGTCAATTTACGGCTGGCGTGGCGCGCGCATCGAGAACATTCATCATTTTGAAAAAGATTTTGCTGGCGCTCAAACCATCCGACTGGAACAAAACTATCGATCCACGGGCATAATTCTGAAAGCAGCCAACGCACTGATCGATAATAATCGGGGTCGCCTGGGCAAAAAATTATGGACCGAGAGCGAAGACGGTGAGCCCATCCTGTTTTACAACGCCTACAACGAGAAGGACGAAGCGCGTTTTGTCATCGACCACATTCAGAACTGGGTCGATCAGGGACGAAGCCGTAACGAAGTTGCGGTGCTGTATCGTTCGAATGCCCAGTCGCGCCAGTTTGAAGAGACACTGATGACACGCGGAATGCCTTATCGCGTATACGGGGGCCTACGCTTCTTCGAGCGTGCCGAGGTTAAGGATACACTCGCCTACCTGCGTATGATTGCCAACCCGATGGCCGATCATGCTTTTGATCGAACCGTCAATCATCCACCGCGGGGAATCGGGCAAAAAACCATCGGACTGATACGCGATCAGGCGAAATTGCAGTCTCAATCGCTGTGGAATGCGGCGATCGAACTGCTTGCAACGGGTCGAAGGGCCGCACGAGCCCAGGTTGCGCTACAGGCCTATATCGACCTGATCAATCGGATGCAGACCGATCTACTCGATTTGAGCCTATCCGAACAAATCCAGGCGGGTATCGAGCAAAGTGGGCTGAAGGTCCATTTCAGCAAGGATAAAACCGAGAAAGGATTGTCACGACTAGAAAATCTACAGGAATTAATTGGGGCCGGCAAAAGTTTTCAATTCGAGGCCGAGCCTGAAACCGAAGAGATGAGCCCACTCGATGCTTTTCTCGCCCATGCCGCGCTGGAAGCGGGTGAAGACCAGGCTGAAGCCTGGGAAGACTGCGTGCAGTTGATGACGCTGCACTCGGTCAAGGGACTGGAATTCCCATTGGTGTTTCTGGTGGGAATGGAAGAAGGCCTGTTTCCGCACCAGCGTTCCAGCGAAGAGCCGGGGAGAATGGAAGAAGAGCGCCGCTTATGTTATGTCGGTATTACCCGCGCCCAGGAGCAGCTGGTGGTGAGTTGTGCCGAGGTGCGCAGGCTATATGGCAATGAAAATTACAATAGGGTGTCACGTTTCATCCGCGAGATTCCGGCTGAATATCTACAGGAAATCAGGCCAAAAGCGCAGTTCTCTCGACCCACATTTTCCGCACCACAAAAAATAACGCGTCGTGAAACCGAGACGGATACCGGACTGTTTGTCGGACAAGCTGTCAACCACGTTAAGTTTGGCAGCGGCGTCGTGTTAACTCTGGAGGGGCAGGGCGCGCAATCCCGCGTTCAGGTGAACTTCGAGCGGGCTGGCAGCAAGTGGCTGATGGTGGATCTGGCAAACCTGCAAACGGCTTGACTGACCTGACCTAAAAGGCCTGAGCCGTAGAAGCCACTCAAAATTGGCCTGATACCATATCTCCCGGGGCGTTAGCAGTGCTAAAATCATGCAAATCGAAAATTTGACGGAAAAGCATATGAACAAACAAAAAGTCGCTTTTATAGGTCTGGGCGTGATGGGTTACCCGATGGCTGGTCATCTGTCTAAAGCAGGTTACCAGACCAGGGTTTACAACCGCACTACAGCCAAAGCCGAGCAGTGGTGCAGGGATTATAAGGGAGACTATGGAAAAACGCCGAGAGAGGCAGCCGAAGGCGCTGATTTTGTATTTATCTGCGTGGGTAACGATGACGATTTACGCTCGGTTGTGTACGGCGATGATGGGATATTGGCGGGCATGAAGGATGGGGCAATTCTGGTCGATCACACCACTGCCTCGGCCAATGTAGCGCGAGAAATAGCCGACAAGGCTAAAGTATCGTGCCTCGATGCGCCGGTTTCAGGCGGGCAGGCCGGTGCAGAAAACGGCGCTTTAACCGTTATGGTCGGCGGCGAACAGGCAGCATTCGATGCCGCCAAACCGGTCATTATCAGCTACGCCCGTGCAGTTGAACTGCTCGGTCCTACTGGCGCAGGCCAGTTGACCAAGATGGTAAACCAGATTTGCATCGCCGGGCTGGTGCAGGGGTTGTCCGAAGGACTCAATTTTGCGCAACGCTCCGGGCTCGACGGCGCCAAGGTGGTCGAAGTGATATCCAAGGGTGCGGCTGGATCCTGGCAAATGGAAAATCGGGGGCTGACGATGCTCAAAGACGAGTTCGAGTTTGGTTTTGCGGTCGACTGGATGCGCAAGGATTTAGGAATCTGTCTGGAGGAAAGCAGGATAAACGGCGCCGCATTGCCCATTACCAGTATCGTCAACGACTATTATGGTGAAATACAGGAAATGGGCGGCAGGCGATGGGATACCTCGAGCCTGATTCGTCGATTGACTCGATGACGGTTTAATCCCGCACCCTGTCGCAAAGGAAATTTTTCTCATTTGCGCGCCTTTTTTACCCTTAAGCGGTAAAAAACTGGAAAAATCGATTAGATATACTATACACAGTGTAAGTGTTAAAGGTTGAGCATCAAAGCCTGACCTTTTTCACGATCTCCTCCTTTGGTTATATGTTGTCGATATGACATTCATGGCTGGTTACCCCTTCAACCAGCCATTTTTTTTGCCTGATGTCTTATCAGGTGCAGAAACAGTGCCGCTGATATCCCGGCCGAGCTAAAAATCATACACATCACGATAATCTGATAACGTGCTGCTACCAGCGGTTCGGTGCCGGCCAGGATTTGTCCCGTCATCATCCCGGGTAGAGAAACCAGCCCAACGGCGAGCAGTGAATTGAAAATCGGGATCATCGACGCCTGAAACGCGATATTACGTGCGCTGATATAGTCGCGTTGATGCTCAAACTCGCTAAACAGGCGCTCCCCGGCAAGGCTCACCGCATTCATCGAATTCGAAAATATCATCCCGGCGATCGGTATCATCACCTGTGGCTGGTACCACGGGTCGACATGCAACACGCCCTGAGAGATAAACACAAGGTTAAGCCCACCACCACAGAGAATAGCGGCGATGCTGAATAAAAACAGGGGTTTCTTGGCTACCGGCAGGGCATTGAGCGAAATCCAGCTCGCCATGACCAGCATGAATATTAATACCAGCAGGATTACCCACTGGCTATCCGCGTTAAAAATAAAGTTGAGTGCGTATCCAATCAGCAACAGTTGAATCAGCATGCGAAATATAGCGATCAGTGCCGACTTTAGGTTCTGCGCCCAGTAAAACAGGATCACCAGGGTAATAAACACCGGAATAAATCCTACCGCTAGGTCAACAGGGGTAATTTGGTACATCAATGGCGGCCGTATTTAGTACTCAGAGTACTAGCCCAATCAATGATATTCTTCCCAGTATTTATCTGGAGATTGGTGTGGAATTTCATGGACTTCGGATGATGTCTCCTCGAAACTGGCGACGTCGATGTCCATATTGTCGCGCGCATTCTCCTCGAGAAACTGGTAAAACGTATTGCGCAAACTGAGCAAGATTGATTCTTCGCACTCGAATCCGAGTTCGTCGAGTAAGTCGCTTATCAACTCAAAGGAAATGTGGTCTAGCGAATAAATCAGGTGCAAGCTGTGGGTGTCAGTCGGTGCGGCAAGAAGCATGCCCTCGAGTCCTGCTACCGCGTTACAGGCTGCTTCGGCCTGTTTTGACGCTTCATCGCTTTGTTTCAGATAAATGTGGCGACATCGATAGTGTTCAAAGTCATCCATAACAATAGACTACGCGTGCTGATAGATAAATTCAACTTGGGCCAGGTTCCTTATTTTATCCGGCCCATGCTTAGCCGTGGCAAGTCATTTATATCGGTTCGGCAGATAATCTCGGCAAACCCCTGTTCGCGCATCATCTGGGCGACATCGGCCTGCTGATCGAATCCATGTTCAAGCAATAAATAACCCTGGGGCTTTAAATAGCCCGGGGCTGATGCAATAATTAGCTGCAGCGCTTCGAGTCCTGTCTTTCCGGGGGTTAAAGCAGCGAGCGGTTCGGCTCGTAAGTCTCCCTGCTTGAGGCATGGATCTGTAGCAGCAATATAGGGCGGATTCGACAGGATCATATTGTATCGCCTGGCGGTATCGATCGCCGAATACCAGTCGGATTCGACCCATTCGATGTCTACCGCATGAAGGGCTGCGTTGTGTCGAGCCAGACTGAGACAATCGGCGCTAATGTCGGTCGCGACCATATTGATATCAGGCCGATTCAGTTTCAGGCAGATAGCAATAATGCCGGTACCTGTGCCGAGTTCAAGCAAATCAACCTCGAAGCGATTTGGGCAAAGATCCAGAAAGGTTTCGACCAGTATTTCTGTTTCTGGCCTTGGTACCAAAGCCACTTTCGTGGTTTTGAAATTTAGTGAAAAAAATTCGCGTTGCCCCAATAGATAGGCAACGGGCGTGGGTTCAATACGTTTATCAATTAATGCCTGATAGTGTTGCCAGGCGTCGTCCGGTACGGCCTGTTCAGGCCAGCTATACAAATAACTGCGGGGTTTATCGATGCAATGCGCGAGCAGGAGTTCAGCATCGAGTTTTGCCGTATCGCTGAATTTGGCACAGCGAGCGGCTCCCCAGGCGATAGCCGAGTCGATTTGTTCACACATTCGCTATGAACTGTTTCACTATGCGGATTCGAAAATCTGGACTATATTTAAATATCATCATTATCTCCTCCTCCTGATATTGATGATTTCAGCGGGCCATGGAAGGCCTGTTTTTTTTAAATCGGGACACCTGCCCGATACCTTGATCCAGGTGAATTACAAACTCCCGGTATCATCTGCCAGACTAGCCAATTGTTCTGCCTGAAACTCGTGCATCAGCGGTTCGACCACATAGTCGAGCGCGCCGCCGAGAATCTCATCGAGTTTATATAGGGTTAGATTAATCCGATGGTCGGTAAGCCGCCCCTGGGGAAAGTTATAGGTTCGAATGCGTTCCGATCGATCTCCACCACCGACCAGGGATTTTCTTTCTGCCGCCTGTTCCCTGTCCTGTGCCTGTTTTTCAGCGTCGTAAATTTTGGCCTGAAGCAGGGACATAGCGCGCGCCTTATTCTTATGCTGCGAGCGTTGATCCTGGCATTCGACGACTGTGCCGGTGGGTAAATGCGTGAGCCTGATGGCCGAATCTGTTTTGTTTACGTGTTGTCCACCGGCCCCCGAAGCCCGAAAGGTATCGATGCGCAAATCGGCAGGGTTGATTTCAATCATCTTGACTTCTTCCCCTTCGGGGATGATTGCTACGGTGGCGGCAGAGGTATGTACCCGGCCCTGCGACTCGGTTTCGGGCACGCGTTGTACGCGATGCGCACCCGATTCGAACTTTAATTGCGAATAGGCTCCCTGGCCAATGATGCGAGCGATAATTTCCTTGTAACCACCGTGTTCTCCCTCGCTGCTATTGAGAACTTCGAGTTGCCAGTTGCGCGATTCGGCGTAACGGCTGTACATCCTGAATAAATCGCCGGCGAACAGCGCAGCTTCATCGCCACCCGTGCCCGCGCGAATTTCGAGGAACACGTTGGCATTGTCGTTGGGATCCCTGGGAAGTAGCAGTTTTTGCAACTCAACTTCCAGATGTTTTATTTCCCGGGTATTCTCGGCAATTTCTTCTTCGGCCAGCGCGCGCATTTCGGCGTCCTCTTCAGCCAGCATTTCGCGCGCTGATTCGAGTGCCTGTTGTGCCTGCCGATAGGCGCTAAAACTGGTTACAACATCCTCGAGCTGCGCGTATTCTATCGACAGAGTGCGATACTTGTCCTGGTTGTTAATGGTTTCGATATCGGCGAGCAAAGCGGCTATTTCTTCGTGACGGGCACATAGCAATTCCAGTTTGTTTAGCAGGGATTGTTTCATTGGGCTGGTCTAAGGGCTGGACTTTTACTCGGAAGGTATCAGCGATTTTAAGAATCGGATGGTATCCTGATCGCCGGTCTTCAATGCCTTGCGCATCTCGATGGTTGGGCCATGCAACATCTTGTTGGTGAGGATATTCGCCAGGGTATTTAATGCTTTTTCGGCATCTTGATCCTGATCGAACTGTGCCATCGCACGCCCCAGGCATTGCTGCTTTATCGCTTCTGCATTTTGGCGTAACTGGCGGATTTCATCGGCAGACTGATGTGTTTTGAGCCACTGGGTAAAGGTGTTAACTTCCAGGCTAATAATTTCCTGTGCCGCTTCGGCTGCCTGCTCACGGGAACGCAGGTTTTCGTCGATAACGCTGTTCAGGTCATCGACGGTATAAAGATAAACATCTTCAAGTTCTCCGACCTGGCTTTCAATATCCCTCGGAACTGCCAGATCGACCATAAAAATGGGACGATGTTTACGCAATTTTAGCGCTGCTTCGGTGGCGCCCTTACCGAGGATTGGTAATTGACTCGCAGTCGATGAAATGACGATATCGGCGTTTACCAGTTGCTCCGGCACCTGGCTGATGTGTGCCGCTTCGGCATCTACCTCATTGGCCAGTTTCTGCGCATTTTCCAGGCTCCGGTTGGCAATCACGATAGTACCAATTCCTTGCTTGCGTAAGTGGCGTGCCACCAGTTCGATGGTCTCGCCGGCACCGATCAGTAATGCCTGCAACTGTTCCAGGCTGCCAAATATCTGTTTTGAAAGTTTAACCGCAGCGAAAGCGACCGAAACCGGGTTGGCCCCGATTTCAGTGTCGGTACGGACTCGCTTGGCCACACTGAACGATTGCTGGAACAGCCGGTCCAGGACTGAATTCACGCTCTTACCGCGGCGCGCCTGATCGAACGAAGTTTTAAGCTGGCCGAGGATCTGTGGTTCGCCAAGCACCATCGAGTCGAGGCCTGAAGCAACTCGAAATAGATGACGCACTACCTCCTGGTCGAAATGTTGATACATATATGCCGACAAGGCTTCTTCACTCATGTTGTGGTAACTGGATAACCAGCGGGATATGGCCTCGACGGAATCGCTGGAAGTATCGCAATAGATTTCGGTACGGTTACAGGTCGACAGGATCACCGACTCGTTGACCGCGGGTATGCATTGCAGTTCATGCAGCGCACTAGACAGTTGATCTGGCGCAAACGCCACTTTCTCTCGAATATCGACGGGGGCGGTCTGGTGATTAATGCCAAGCGACAGTAAGGCCATGATTAAAAAATATTAGCGAGCCAGCACATGATTCTCGGCCATTGGTACGCTAAATACAAGGTTTGAGACACGAAGAACGATTATACCGGTAATGGATCGAATAGCTGTAATTTCTAAATATAAGATAACTTCCAGTTGTTAGCGATTTGACTATACAGGCCAATTATTCGGGTCTGCAATCTTTTCGCTTTAGGAGTGGAATGCTACACTCAAACAATCACGGATAACCAGTGCAATCCTGTTGGGCATGATATTGAAACCTTTAAACCGATTCGGACAATACACAATACTACTACCGGTATTGATGTTGATTGGGTGCGCTGGGTCTCAACTCCCGTTGGACCGGGGAGAATTTGCGTTTGAGCCCGTGCAGGCGCGCATCAACCCCCTGGTTTCACAGGACAATCCGGTTGGCGATGCTGCGTATCACCTGCTCGTGGCGGAAATCGCGATCTTTCGCGATCAAACTGATATTGCGATTGAACATTATCTTAAACTTGCCAGAACACAGGATAACCCGGAAATCGCCGAACGCGCCGTGCGGATTGCGGTATATGGTCAGAACCTCGAAGCCGCTAGCGAAGCGGCGCAGCGCTGGATTGAACTCGAGCCCGACCAGATTGAAGCGCATCAGATTATCGCGACAATATACATTCGGCAGCATAATATCGACGAGGCATTTCAATATCTCGATGACTTGATCGAATTTAGCGATATTGAGGACAGGGAATTATTTCTCTCACTGCTCGGCGTGCTGATACGCGAAAAAAACAGCACTACCGTTCTTGCAGTGACCCACAAAATTGCGAAGAAATATCCAGACCGAGCCTATGCCCAGTATTTACACGGGATGCTGGCCGCACAGGGAGGGCAACCAGCGATTGCGCTGGAGTACCTGGACAGGGCAAGCGCTAGAGAGGAAATAAATGGGGCACATGGTGCCAGGGCGAAGATATTGCTTAAGTTGGGCAGGCCTGACGAGGCAGTGATCAGTCTGCTAAAAGCAGTTCTTAATCGGCCGAATGACCAGAAATTACGCCTCACTTATGCGCGCTTGCTGGTGGACGTAAAACAATACGAAAGGGCAAGAGTGGAGTTTGAAAAGTTGTATCAGGCTTCGCCAGACGATGTCGGACTGCTCTACACGCTGGGTCTGTTATCGCTTGAGTCCCAGTACTTCGACGCAGCCGAGAAATATATGCTGAAGCTGGTCGAGATGGAGCAACGGCCCGGTGAGGCGCAATATTACCTCGGCCGTATCAACGAGAGTCGAAAACGCCACGATGACGCGATCAACTGGTACAGGCAGGTGCATATTGGCGAGTATCGCTTTGACGCACAATTGCGTATTGCATATTTACTGGGTGAATCGGGACATTTTGAGGAAGCACACGAACACCTCAAATCGATGCTTAAGGGTAGTCAGTCGCATAGCTCGCTGGTGCGCATTTACCTGGCCGAGGGAGAATTATTAAGATCTGCCAAACGTTACGAAGAAGCGATGGAAGTGTACGATACGGCACTGGGTATAATTCCCGGAAATACCGGCCTTCTATACGCGCGTGCGCTGACCGCCGAAAGGGTGGGTCGCATCGATATTCTCGAACAGGATATAAAGACTATCCTGAAGACCGAACCAGATAATGGGCACGCTCTCAATGCGCTGGGGTTTACGCTCGCGGATCAGACCGATCGGTACGAGGAAGCCTATGATTATCTCAAACGCGCGATAGCAATATTGCCAGAAGACGCGGCCGTGATCGATAGTTTTGGCTGGGTCAACTATCGTCTGGGTAAGTATGAAGAGGCTATTCGGTTGTTACGCAAAGCCCTGGAACGATATGACGATAGTGAAATTGCCGCACACCTGGGTGAAGTCCTGTGGGTAAGTGGAGCGCAGGAAGAAGCGAAAAAAGTGTGGAAAAAGGCGCTGCAAAAATTCCCCGGTGACCCGTTTGTACAGAAGGCAATGCGTCGTCTTATCCCCTGACCAGCCGGCAATCCAGAATACTGGTATTTACCCTGTTGCGCCACTACTATGCGCCGATGCTCGTTAACTACCTCTTCGCCAAAAATTCTTACGTACTGATACTACTTGTCGCGGTATCGTTGCTCGGTGCCTGTGGGCGCTTACCCGAAATTCCCGTTACTGACGAAAGTTACCAGGCCTGGGCCAGGCGGCAACAGGCGCTGGGCAAAATTGATGCCTGGGAAATTCAAGCCAGGACGGCGATTTTCGTAAAGCAGGAGGTCAACCAGGTGGGAATCAGCTGGGTGCGCGAACGCGAGCGTTTTGTAATCATGATTCAGGCGCCATTGGGACAGGGCGTGTTTCGTGTCGAATCGAATACCACGGCTGACCAGAGTGCCGCGATCAAACTCTCGATGCCCGATGGGCAGCTCTACTACGGTCACTCGGCCGAATCCCTGTTGTCGCAATTGTTTGGGTGGTCGATTCCATTCAGCGGCTTAACATCGTGGATAAAGGGTTTGCCACAACAACCGGAGCCATATACTTACGAGTTGTATGCCGATGGACGCCTAAAATCGCTCCGGCAAGCAGGTTGGCTGATTAATTATCTGGATTACTTTACTGATGATGGCGCCGAGCAAGGACTGCCAAAGAAGATGTATCTGAAACACCAGGATTTGGCGCTCAAAATAGTCATCGATCGCTGGCACCCGCTCGAGTTGCAGGAGGATACACCCGTGGTATTTCCAGATTTCAACTGAGGGTGTAGCATGAAAAGTCTAAGCCTGGATTCACCTGCCAAACTAAACCTGATGCTTCACATTACCGGGCGGCGGGACGATGGTTATCACCTGTTGCAAACGGTATTTCAATTTATCGACTTAAGCGACCGAATGGTTTTCGGTGTTACCGAGAATGGCGAGATCAGTCGCATAGAGAGCAATTCCCCAGTCCCCGAAAACGAAGATATAGCACTGCGTGCCGCAGGGGCGCTACAACGGCGAACCCTGGTCACCAAAGGTGCAGAAATTTCGATCGATAAACGTATACCCATTGGCGGAGGGCTTGGCGGCGGCAGTTCCAATGCAGCCACGACATTACTCGCCCTGAACAGGCTCTGGGGCTTGAATCTTTCGATATCTGAACTGGCTGAAATCGGGCTCGAACTCGGTGCCGATGTGCCATTTTTTGTGACCGGGTATTCGGCCTGGGTCACCGGAATTGGCGAACAGATAACCGGTATAGACCTGCCCGAACCCTGGTACCTGATTATTGATCCGGGAGTGGCGGTTTCGACCGCAGAAATATTTGCCTCACAGGAATTGACACGGAATTGCGATGCAATCACAATACGCGCCTTTCTGGAAGGGTCGGGTACAAATGTATGCCAACCTGTCGCTTGCAAACGCCACGTCGAAATTCAGCAGGTAATAGACTGGTTGGGCCGTTACTCGGTGGCCAGAATGACTGGAACAGGAGCCTGTGTATTCGCGCCTTTCGATAGCCTCGAACAGGTGGAGCGTGTAAAATCGGCGGTGCCGGCGCGCTGGGGTTCTTTCATTGCGAAGGCAATGAACATAAGCCCGGTGCATCGGCAACTAGGATTGCTGTAAAAGAAACTAGGATTGCTGTAAAAGAATTTAGATAAATGGGTCGTCGCTCGAAGGTAAGGGCGATGAGGACTAGAAATTAATGGGCCGTCGCCAAGCGGTAAGGCACCAGGTTTTGATCCTGGCATTCGTTGGTTCGAATCCAGCCGGCCCAGCCATATTTGAGACTGAGCGAGAAATAATGGATGGTAGGTAGAGCCACCACTAACGATCTGATGGTTTTTACGGGAAATGCCAATCCCAAGTTGGCGAAAACCATAGTGCGCAATCTGGATATCCCGCTTGGAATAGCATCGGTTGGTACTTTTAGCGACGGGGAAACTTCCGTCGAGATCGGTGAGAATGTGCGTGGTAAGGATGTGTTTGTCATCCAGCCGACCTGTGTCCCCACGAATAATAATTTGATGGAGTTACTGGTCATGATTGACGCGATCAACCGAGCTTCATCGACTCGCGTAACCGCAGTCATTCCTTATTTTGGATACGCGCGCCAGGATCGGCGTGTCCGATCGCAGCGGGTGCCGATTACGGCCAAGGTAGTCGCCAACATGCTGACCAGCGTTGGTGTCGACCGGGTGTTGACCATCGACCTGCATGCGGATCAGATCCAGGGGTTTTTTGAATGCCCGGTGGATAATGTTTACGCCTCGCCGATTTTGATGGGCGATATCTGGAAGCAGAAATATCCAGACATAATAGTGGTTTCTCCCGATGTAGGCGGTGTGGTGCGGGCCAGGGCGGTAGCCAAACAGCTCGATGAAGCAGATCTTGCGATCATCGACAAACGCCGGCCAGAGCCTAATAAGGCGAAGGTAATGAATATCATCGGCAGGGTGAAGGGCAAGACCTGCATCATCGTTGACGATATGGTCGATACCGCCGGCACCCTGTGCCAGGCGGCTGCGGCTTTGATGGAACGCGGTGCGACGGGTGTTTATGCTTACTGTACGCACCCGGTGTTATCGGGTAAGGCGATAGAAAATATTGAAAACTCCCAGCTTGATGGATTGATTGTCACCGACACCATTCCATTGTCGCCGGAAGCCGAACAATGCAAATGTATCCGACAGGTGTCGGTTGCCGGAATGCTGGCTGAAACGATTCGCCGCATTCATTTTGAAGAATCGGTCAGTTCATTGTATATGGATTGACCCCAGGTCTTTCCTGGTCGCGAGGAAAGTATCCGTCCACGACGGTTTTTTTGTTTTAGGAGTACAGCAATGTCAGATAACATTCAACTGAATGCTGAACCACGTGCAGATTCGGGGAAAGGTGCGAGCCGCCGCCTGAGACGTACGGGAAAGGTTCCAGCAATCGTATATGGGGGCGATAGTGATCCCGCCAGCATCAGCCTCGAGCACAATAAGTTCAACCACGAACTGGAAAACGAGGCGATTTATACCCAGATTATCGACCTGAAAATCGGTAAGGAAACGGAAGAGGTCATCCTGCGGGATTTACAACGTCATCCGTACAAAAATAAAATCCTGCACGCCGACTTTTTCCGTATCGACAAGAAAAAGTCGATCCATGTCATCGTGCCTATCCACGTGCTCAACGCCGAAGATTGTGCCGGTGTGAAAACGGATGGCGGCATGCTGACCCAGCTGGTGACCGAAATAGAAGTCGTTTGCCTGCCGAAATTTTTACCCGAGTATCTCGAAATTGACGCACTGGAGCTGCGCCTGGGTGAAATATTACATTTGACCGATATAAAAATGCCCGAAAGTGTTGAAATAATCGCCCTCATCCACGGTGAAGACCACGATACCGGCCTGCTTTCGGTAGTCAAGACCCGCGCAGAGGAAGTCATAGCAGCCGAGGCACCTGAAGCGCCTGAAGAAGGGGATGAGGAAGCAGTTGAAGAGCCTGAAGAATCTGAAGGTGGCAAGGCTACTGAAGAGTAACTGTAGCTACTCGGAATCCTGGATAAAAGTGCGAGCAAGTGGCTGCGCTCACCGCAGATATTCGGTTGATTGTCGGCCTCGGTAATCCCGGGGCCGATTACGTCAATACCCGGCACAATGCCGGATTCTGGTTTTTGGACTTGCTTGCCGAACATCTGTCGCTTTCATTTCGCCATGAAAAACGCTTCAATGTCGACGAATCCCGTTACCGCTACGCGGGTAGAGACGTTTATTTTTTAAAACCTATGACCTTTATGAACCGAAGCGGGCAGTCTGTTGGGGCGCTGGCACGCTACTATAAGTTGCAACCGGATCAAATTCTGGTGGTGCACGATGAACTCGACCTGGCGCCAGGCGATAATCGTCTAAAGCAGGGCGGCGGACACGGCGGGCATAATGGATTACGCGATTTAATCAATCATCTGGGCGATACAGGCTTTTTTCGCATCCGCATAGGCATAGGACATCCCGGTGACAGCAGCCAGGTCATCAACTATGTATTGCACAGGCCAACGATATCTGAATTCGATGCGATAGAAGCAGCCAATCGACGCACGCTCGAAGTGATGCCGCATATATTCGACGGCCGGCTCGATAAAGCGATGCAGGCACTACATACGCCAGACGCAGCAGGCACTTAAATGGGATTTAAATGTGGCATTGTTGGGCTGCCCAACGTCGGTAAATCAACCCTGTTCAACTCACTCACCAAAGCAGGCATCGCAGCTGAAAATTACCCGTTTTGTACCATCGACCCTAATATTGGTATTGTCGAAATGCCAGATCATCGACTCCAGCAACTGGCCGATATCGTAAAACCGAAAAAAATAATTCCCACAGTGATGGAATTTGTCGATATTGCCGGCCTGGTTGCCGGCGCATCCAAAGGCGAGGGTCTCGGTAACCAGTTCCTCGGGCATATCCGTGAAACTGACGCAATCGCGCAAGTAGTGCGCTGTTTTGAAAACCCGGATATTCCGCACGTTAACAACACCATCGATCCGCTAAGCGATATCGAAACCATCAATACCGAATTATTGCTCGCCGATATGGAGTCGATCGCGCGCCAAACCGAACGGGCAGCCAAGTTGGCTAAATCAAACGACAAGGAGGCCAAAGCTAAACTCGCGTTTATGCAACAGATACAGGCGCACGTGGAAGCGGGTAACCGCGCGCGCAGCTTCGCTATCGAAGATCACCGGCGCGGCTGGATGAAGGAGTTGCACCTGATTACAGCCAAACCCACATTATTTGTTGCCAATGTAGCGGAAGACGGGTTCGAAGATAACCCACACCTGGATGTACTGACCCGGGTTGCCGAGGCCGAAGGTGCTGAGGTCGTTGCCGTCTGTGCTGCAATAGAAGCCGATATCGCCGAACTCGACGCCGAAGAGGCCACAGAATTTCTACAGGAAATGGGTCTCGAAGAACCAGGTCTGGAGCGTGTAATCCATGCGGGTTATCGCCTTTTAAGACTCCAAACCTACTTTACCGCGGGCCCCCAGGAAGTCCGCGCCTGGACAATCCGTAGCGGGGAGACGGCGCCCCAGGCTGCGGGTAAAATTCATACCGACTTCGAGAAAGGCTTTATCCGCGCGGAAGTCGTCAGTTTCGACGATTTTATCGTGGGCAAAGGCGAACAGGGCGCAAAAGACGCCGGCCGCTGGCGACTCGAAGGCAAGGACTATGTAATGAATGAAGGAGACGTGGTGCATTTTCGGTTCAACGTCTAGCGCTTGACAGCGGACGGACTACAGGGGAAAATCGCGCACCCTCCGGCTGGGCAATCCAGTCATATTTATTCAAATTCGATGGCTATGTAGCTCAGTTGGTTAGAGCACATCACTCATAATGATGGGGTCCCCTGTTCGAGTCAGGGCATAGCCACCATTTATTCTCTTTAAATCAATTAGTTATAACATTAAACTTAAATTCTGAGATAGAAAATATCATGCTGGGTCGTTCATGGGTCGGTCTAGATTTTCCCTTCGTTATTCGCTAGCTACATATGCTGGAATTAAATTGAGGGTTTGGTATCTACATAGGAGATCGATTAGAATGTCAGCAGATTTTTGTTCAAAGATTGATATCAAGCACTATTAAAATATTAATACTTCTTTTAACCAAAAAAACAATAAATCTCTATAGGGATGATGGGGCAATATGTATATCAAGGCAGAGACTCTAGACGACCTCCTCAGAGACACCTACCCCAGGCTTTTAAAAAGTAAAAATAATATAGAATCATCAAGGGGAAATTCTAAAGAATTAGATGGTGTTTTGCTTCAT